>CAJBRY010000602.1 GCA_903958085.1 uncultured Geobacteraceae bacterium | reverse complement strand
GCAGCAAGCAGTAGAACGGCTAAATCACAGACCACGTAAAGTATTAGGATTCAGGTCGCCGCATGAGGTGTTATTCGGGGTGGAAATGTGTTATACCAAACCACCACTGGCTGTTGCACTTCAGACTTGAATCCGCCACTATCCGATATTAATAATTATTTCTTTCATATTCAATGTAGGTAGGGACTTTATTGAAACTAAGTACTTCTTGCGGAGTGCTCAGTTTCTTTTTTTGTGCCATAAGCTTCACCGCCTCCACCAACGGAACATAACCGCCCTTTACTTTGATGTGTTCAATTTAGTGCAAATCGAACAACTGAAATTGGTCTTTGTGGTTGGTGATTTTGGAATGTTACGGAGATGTGTTTTGGGAGTCTGCTGTAAATGACTGCACTAAATCTGCACAAAATCGGTATTTTTGGCAATAGTAGACAAGAAAAAAGGGCTTACGGAAAACCCGCAAACCCTTTATTTTCCTATGGTGCCGAAGACTGGACTCGAACCAGCACACCCTTGCGAGCACAAGAACCTGAATCTTGCGTGTCTACCAATTCCACCACTTCGGCCTAAAATAACATCAAATAAAGCAGAAAATTAATATCAGACCTATGCCATGTTTTCCTGTAGTGTGTCAACCTGAAATTTGACACTTGAAATTTGCATCTTGTAAACTCTGTTCCATGCTCTTCAACCTACAACAATAGACAGGAGAAAACGGTTAACTCCATTTCTAAATGGAATAACAGCTAAACAGCACCCGCTTGCCGTTCTGCAGATGATCATGCACCATGCGTAACGCCAAAAGGGTCTTTCCTGATCCAACACACACTTCGACCAGCAGCCGTTTTACTAAGTGTCTGGACAAGCTTGAGAACGATATCTTCATTGATACTGCCAAGAGGGACATTGCCAATGATCCCTGCCAAGTTCTTGCCTCTGGCATATGAACGCTCTGAGTCCTTTCCATGTTTCCATTGCACTTCATACACGGTATCTACTGCTTTGAGCAGCAAGGTTTTAGATGCTCGTTCCTGGGGAGTCATCTTTTCCTCATCCAGTAGCTTCTGCTTTTCGATCGCCTCATATTGCTTGGCCTCTTTCTTAGTAAACTTACCGGTAGAGCGAAACACCCTTACACCATTTACTGTGAAATTCATGTAGAACACATTCTTGTCGCCCCTTTTGTAAACTGCACACATAGTATTATCCTCCGCTTGTTGAGATAGCTGCTCTGCAGCGAAGAAAAAAAGGGATACACCCTGTAACCAAGATGGACTCATAGAAGAGGGAACTGTGCTCTTCAAGGATCTTGCCCACCATGTATTTTTCATTGCCACGGGTGAACCATTACCCCACGGTTCAGACCTAAAATCACCCCTCCTTGGTATCTCTAATGGTGTTGCAGTATATCTGCTCTACAACGGGATACTTGGTGACAAAACCGTCAACGGTGGGAACGTGCTTACCCGTGAAATCCTTGCTTCACTCCCACCCCATGACGGAACCCGGATCATATACGGCAACGGGTGCCGGATAGGTGCGGAACGTCTCAGGCGTGAAAATATTATATTCCGTCAAGTCCCCTATGAAGTGAGGGTTTCATAATGCTTACTCTAAAAGAATATCAAACCCGTACCCTTGATGCTTTAAAGGTCTATTTCAGGGAGTGCCAGCGGATCGGCAAGGCAAGTACAGCTTTTTATGAAGTAACAGAACAGGTGTACGGAACCGGGATACCATACAGGGAAGTCAAGGAACTCCCCGGCCTTCCGTATGTATGCTTACGTATACCCACGGGTGGGGGGAAGACCATTGTTGCGTGTCACTCCATAGGGATTGCCGCTAATGATCTGCTTCACAATGATTGCCCGGTTGTCCTCTGGTTGGTCCCTTCCAACGCTATCAAGGAACAAACCATTAACGCCCTGAAGGATAGAACCCACCACTACCGGAAAGCACTTGAAGAATTGATACCTTCTGTGTCGGTGCTGTCAATACAGGAAGCATTGTATGAGACCCGCCCCACGCTTGCCACGGGTGCAACTGTTATTGTGTCCACCATGCAGGCGTTCCGGGTAAAGGCCGCAAATGGCCATCGAGTGATCCGAGCTATAAAACCATAAATGTGTATTGACAGGAATTGTACTGATTCTGATGGGCTTTTACAGGGCTGATAATCAGCAAAATGATACAATATTGATACAACAAAAAAGCAGAAGGCCCCTGATCGGTATCAAGAGCCTTCAAAAATGCTTGTGTTTCTAGGTATTTAAGTCAGGGACGGAATCGAACCGCCGACACGAGGATTTTCAATTTTCGTTTTTATCTTTTACAGAGTACTTTCAAGTCACACCGTGCTTATATAAATACCTAATAAATAAGTAAATATGTTTTATGGAGTTTTACTGAGTCATTGACATTTTTACTGCAATTTGGTACAACAGTGGTACAACAGATTTCGGAAGGAGTCAACTGTGCCATCAGAAAATTTTACACAGCGCTTTATAAATAATTTACCTGAAACTGAGAAATTGACCGTATATTTTGACACAAGCCTGACTGGTTTTGGTGTCTATACAAAAGGTAAAGTTAAAACTTACTTTGTAAAATCCAGGGCAGGCAAAAAACAAATAAAGATCACAGTTGGCAGGGCCAGCTTATTTACACTTGCCGAAGCTAGGATTGAGGCCAAAGCTAAACTTTCTCAGATGGCAAGCGGCATTGACCCTATTGCTGCCAAGCGTCAGGATGAAATTGCCGATATTACCTTGGAGGATGCGTTTGATAAATACGTTGATACCAAGACGCTAAAGCCTGGTTCCGTGCTCACCTACAAAAAGCTATTTCGTCTATACATGACAGATTGGCTTAATAAGCCGATTGGATCAATTACAAAGGAAATGATCGCACAGCGACACAAAAGAGTTAGTGAAAACAATGGAAATGCCCCTGCAAATAACCTGATGCGCACATTTCGGGCTGTGTATAACTTTGCACGTTCGCTCAGTGACGGTGCCATGCCTGAAAATCCCGTTCGACGTTTAAGTGAAACCGGACAGTGGAATAAAGTTGGAAGGCGACGTACGTTCTTAAAAACGCAGGAATTGAAACCATGGTATGCCGCCGCAAAGCTGATCCCCAACCCGATAATTAGGGATTATATTCTGCTGATCCTATTTACTGGATTAAGAGAGAACGAAGGACTAAAGCTCAAGTGGACGAATGTTGATATGGCCGATAGATCGTTTACCGTAACGGATACCAAGAATGGCCGACCACATACTTTGCCTATGAGTAATTTTATTTACGGGCTCTTTAATAATATGAAAGCAAAAGCTGTCAAGAACAATGATAGCGTCTTTCCTGGAACCGGCAAAGATGGACATCTTGTCGAGTCAGTAAAGCAAATCCAGTTCATCACAGCACAGACTCAGTATGTTTTCAATGGAGTTTCTTCAAAGGCCGAACTTGAGAAGAAGCTTGCAGACAATCCTGAATATGAAGTCATTCCTGGCATAAAATTTTGCCTGCATGATCTCCGAAGGACTTTTATTACAATTGCAGAAAGCATGGACATTTCCTATGCTGTCCTGAAAAGATTACTCAATCACAGCGATGGAAGTGACGTCACCGGTGGTTATCTTCAGATAACTACTGACAGACTACGTGAACCGATGGAACGGATCAGTACCAAGTTGATGGAGCTATCCGGAATCGAACCGCAGACAGTAACGCTAAAATGAAAGCACCCCAAATTTATTCCGATTGCAGAAGTGCAACCCACAATATTATTTAATTGAACTATTGCATATATTACTGGCTTGATTTACAGTAACAGCCATTACTGTAATAAATAGGTGGTGTATATGAAGTTCTATAACAGGGAAAGCGAACTGGCTGAATTAGCTAAGCTGTACGACCAAGCTGATTCAACTGGTAGGATGACCGTACTTACCGGACGCCGACGTGTTGGTAAGACTCTTCTAGCGCTTGAGTCGGCAAAGAATCACAAATATCTCTACTTGTTTGTTTCAAAAAAAGCGGAAGCTCTTCTATGCCAGGAATACGTTGAGGAGATCCGCCGTCATTTTTCCATACCCGTAATCGGCGATATCCGTCACTTCCGAGATATATTCAAACTGCTAATAGAAGTGTCACGCACAGAACGCTTTACACTCATAATTGACGAATTTCAGGAGTTCTTCAGTATTAACCCGGCTGTTTACTCTGAATTACAGGGGATTTGGGATCTAAACAAGGCGACGAGTAAGTTAAACCTCATTTTCATAGGTTCGGTTCACTCGCTTATGTATCGTATTTTTCAGGATGCCAAAGAACCATTGTTCGGCAGAGCAGACCGGATAATGTTTCTGAAACCGTTCAGTATTCAGTCAATATATACAGTGTTAAATGATCATGGTCACAAAGATATGCAGACACTGTTCGATGCTTATGCGGTTACAGGTGGACTACCCAAATACCTTGAACTGCTTGCCGAGAACAATGCTATTCCCCGACAGCAGATGATGGATTTTATGATTAGGCAGTATTCGCCGTTTCTGACTGAAGGGAAGAACCTGCTTATAGAAGAATTCGGCAGAGATCATGGCACATACTTTTCAATTTTGGAGCTGATAGCTGCGGGTAAAACCGCCCGTAGTGAAATAGAATCCATACTCGAGATCCATTCCGGTGCGTATCTTGCCAAACTCGAAGGAGAATATGCCCTGATTGATAGATACAAACCGATCAATGCGAAACCTGGAAGTAGATTGCAGAAGTATTATATTCGAGATAATTTTCTGAATTTCTGGTTCAGGTTTATTTACCGGAACCTATCAGCAGTCGAAACTGGAAATTTTGCTTACATTCGTGAGATTGTCGAGCGGGACTATTCCACTTGGTCTGGGCGGATACTGGAGCGTTTCTTCCATGAACTGTATGCTGCTAGCGGTAAGTACAACCGGATAGGCTCGTACTGGGAGCGTGGCAATAAAAATGAGATTGACCTGGTTGCGATTAATGACATAAATAAAGAAATCGTTGTCGCTGAGATAAAGACTAATAAATCCAGAATCAATCTGGCAGAACTTGAGAAAAAAGCGAAAAATATTTGCGCCGATTATCAGGATTACAAGTTAAATATTCAGGCTCTTGGAATCGAAGATGCGGCATTGTTGATTGTTCCATAACTCCACGGCAGCTTGCTTTACTCAAGATGATCCGAGAGAGGCACCCTGGCTCAATGCTAAGATTTCTCAGCAAGAAACATCAAAATGTTTCCGATGATGTCAAACACTTGTTAATCTCGGTTTGGTGGAAATTTCTCAGACAGGGAAGAGCAAGGCTCCAAATTTACGTTATGAAAGAATTACGGTCGAGTTGGCCGTATAGTAATTGACAATTTTTTATGTCAAAACTATATAAATTACATCGGACAACTTTATGCCAGATATCATAAACTCAATAAAATCAATGTTATTCTCTGGGGGAGAGTCTCAAATGGATTCATCTCAGTCTGTTTCAATTATTAATGATGAGTCCATTGGCCTTATGCAAGCGGTTGAGCTGATGGTATTCTTCAGCCTTCCAAATTATCAGAATATTACTAATGATGAATTGGATTCGTATATCAAGCGTGAACAGAGTGCAAAACTGTCGCAACTTATTAAGACTATAAAAATCGGTACTTTAAATGGCAAACTAGTTCTTGATCCCAGCGGAGCAAAATTTCCTAACGGGTCTCCTCGACATGCTATTGAGGAATGTACTGTCAATAAGAAAGAATTCATATCCTGGCTTAAAAAAAACAGTTTAAGTACCCCACGGCTTGAGTATTGGTTTGAGGCTAATGGTTTTAAGGAAAATCAAACAGCCCCTGAATACCTCATTGATAAAGATGTTTACCAAATAATTCGATATATTATAGATTCTTCTGCAGAATCGTTGCGTATGCAGCGGCGTACAGTAAGCCACCAAAGGATTGAGCCTCTTTCACATTCCAGAAAACCGCTTCCAATGGAAAAATTTGCCAGGTGGAAAAAGGATATAACTACAGAACCGAACTTTCCAGACAAATTATCCAGCGAGAGAGCTCCATCTCCTATCTGTAAAGAAGGAATGAAAGAAGTATTATTCAATGAGCAAAGTCTGCCTATCAGCATAAATGAGACCACACGAGAAATATCGCCGATTGACCCATCCAATTTCATCGAAATTATAGAAACGGCTTCATGCATGACAGAGGGGAAAGATGTCTTAATAGAGGCCATTCCTTCTAAAGAAAGTAATAATGACGAAAGAACTCTACTAATATATAGTTTGAAATTATTCGGGGTTCAAACGGATCTAATACTCACTGAGATTACAGAAGAGGATCTCAGATGTCTTTTAAATTTTATAAAGCCACCAGAGAAACCTGACCCCAAACACTTGGCTGATAAGAATGACAGGAATCGCAAACTTAAAGTTAAAGCCATCAACTATATGCTTGGAGAGATAAAATCCGAATGTATATGTAGTCACGACAAATTAGCCAATTTCGCTCTTAAAAATAATACAGAATGGAATGATACAGACAGGACCCTTTCGCCGAGCCAATTAAAAGATCTTTCTAAGTTGATCGTTCTTCCAGAGCGCCGCTATATATCCAATCAACATTCCGCAGTTTCCCAGTATCGTCCTGCTAATTGCAAGTGCAGGAAACCTGGCCATCAATCAAAACTCAACCCCAGTAAAATCACGTAAAATACTTTAAGACACTCCGTAAAAAAACCAGTCAATACGCCGAATCCAATTCAAGTAAATTTCCCCGTTATAAATGCCTTCCCATTGACTCATAAACCCTAGGTTCTATAACCCAGTAGTCTATTTCTTTATCCCAAACTTCTATAACAAACCCTCGGCTCTGTAGATTTTATTCAATTAAATCAGCAGCTTGCGACGAATAGTTGGCACGCCGAGTGCAGATACCTGGAAAAATCTCGAGACAGTAGTCTTATGAAAGGAGGACCAGATTATGGCACAGCAAGAAGTAGACAGATTGATAACTCAGCAGGAACTTGTTCAGCTAACCGGACTTAGCTCCGCTTACTTTGAACAGGCCAGACATAAGGGAAATTCTAACTTGGTATTTTTAAAATTTGGCCGTGCAGTAAGATATCGCATGAGTGATGTGCAATCTTGGATTGAGTCAAATGTTATAGCCTCCGGAATCTGAAATTGTTACCGGCTTACTAAATAGAGCGCTCTATAGCACCGAGGGAGTCTGCCTGCAGCAGGCTCCTCACAACCGCAGCAAACTTGCTCTTTATACAACAGAATATTCACTTCATCACACGAGGCAACTCAGATCCGATACCGGAAAACTGATTGTCAGTAGAAGCACAAAAAACGGCCTAGCGGCCTTAAAGCAAAGGAAATAACTGTATGAATATATGTATAAATAATGAATGCATTAAAACTTGCGTTAGCACAATTGAGGATTGTTGTGCTCCTGAGAATAGTGTCCGTGTTCAACGTGTCACTAGCGCAGAACTGGTAAATATTTCCAGTAAAGGCTTAGAAGATATCGAAGATGCTCAAGGAATAGCAGATGAATTGAGTAAGCTTGCTGATTCATCCAAAAGAGCATCAAAAGCATCATTGACAGGCTTGGAACACCGCATTTATGCGTTATGCCAAAAAATGTATTCCAAACACACCATCATATATCTCAACCTGTTGATGGACTCAGTTGAAAAAAATACTGATGTAAGCCAGTTGGCCCCCAGCAATATCACAAAATAACGAAAGGTACTCCGGTGGCGGCATAGTGCTGCCATCGGAGCTTAGGAAACCAAATGTCTCAATCATACAAATCACATAAAGCTGCCCAGAATCAGAGATTAGAACTTCTCCTGGATGCAGCAAAAATATTCATCGATCGGGGAACACCTGTAATGGTGACGGAACCTCAATCGACAACCCCTATTGACAACCAGTACATAATCAGTCTGGAGCAGGTAGAACTTGCTCTTGCAAACAACCCTTCATGCAATTTGGCTGCTATTGTCGGTCAGAATCATAACCTGATTGCCATTAAATTTGAGAGTGAAGGCAGCTACAGTCAAGATCCGATGGAACTACTGGCAGAGTACGAGCAGTCTTTAGGCTCTTTGCCTACCACCATGACCATCAATTATTCTGGCAACGAACAGTACCGGTTTTTCAATTACCCGGTAGGCAGAGATATTCAGAAAACTCGGTTTGCAAACGAAATTACAATCCTCAAAAACAACATGACAGGCACTAATGGTCTGGTTTTGCTGGAGCCATCCAATCTGTACGGCGAAACAGTCAGTGAAGTGTCTCACAGCGACAGAATAGCCACTCTTCCAGAACGCTGGATTGAATACATCTGTTCCTGTCCTGAAGAAGAACAGGTAGCAATAGAATCACCTGATCAGCTTGAAGAACATGAACTCGAATACCTTCCTGTCCCTGCTGTTATCGAAGAACATGAATTCCATGATGCTCCAAGAGACGGTCACAGTGAAGATGATTATGCTGAGATGGACGACGAAACACTTCTGCAGGCAATTGTCGAACAGCTAACCCTGTTTAGGGACGAGATGGGAGATCCTTGCTTTTTCTGTGAAGGTGCACCATTTACGGCGCCAAGCAAATTTGTTGAGGATTGGGCCAGACATCAGTTCTACAAAATCAGAAAATACGGGCCGAATAGGAAATTGGTTCGGAGCGTATTTGATATGCTTGAATCATTGGCGAAGTTTGAAAGCGCTCAGATAAGGTTGTTTAACCGTGTAGCCAGAAAAGAAGATGCCATCTTATATGACCTTGGCAACAATAAATGTCTGACCGTGACCACCACAGGCTGGGAAGTGATTCCATCCTTTCCGCAATTTCGCCGTTACAAACACCAACTGGAGCAGCTAGAGCCGCTATCAGGTGGAAATCCTTGGGAAGTGTTTGAGTATATCGCAGTTCCAGAAGAAAACAGGCTATTGATCTTAGTGTATCTGGTCACTCTATTTAGTCGCCCCTGAAAAAAGTGTAACTATTTGATTTATAATATATATTATGTATTTTGTTTATGCTATAATCACCAGAAGTTGAAGTTACTCCCTCATTTTC
>CAJBRY010000601.1 GCA_903958085.1 uncultured Geobacteraceae bacterium | reverse complement strand
CAAGTGGATCGGCTGGAAGTTTGGGAAGCGAAACAACGGAATAATACGCCAGCCCAAATTATTGAGGAGTGAGAATGCAAAGGTTATTCAGTAAAAAACAGCGGATTGCTGTTGAAATCGTGACGGGGCGGACTGGGGAAGCCGATCACGTCACGCCTTACTCCAAAGGCGGGAAAACAATTGTTGAAAACTGCCAGATCATTTCACAGAAAGCAAACAGGATGAAAGGTTCTACTGAATTCAAGCCAAGAGAGTGGCAACAGAATTTTCTTGATTCATGGGAGGCTCGTCAAAGCGGGCTTCCTTACATGTTGATTGCTATTCCCGGCAGTGGAAAAACGAAAGCGTCTTTAGAGGCAGCAAGACGCTGGCTTGAAGCTGCTTCAGACCGAAGGCTGATAGTAGTTGTGCCAACGGACAACTTGCGGCAACAGTGGCAAGAGGAAGCAACCGGCTTTGGCTTGGATCTTCAGACAAAAGACTTTGGCACGAACTTTAAGAATGGTTATATGGGCGGAGTTGTGACCTACCACCTGGTCGCTAACCAACCGATAGTATTCAGGAAACTTTGTGCAGTAGCTCCGACAATGGTGATATTTGACGAAGTTCACCACTGCGGCGATGAGTCTTGTTTTGGATATGGCATCAAAGAGGCTTTTGAGCTTGCCAAAGAAAAGCTATTGATGTCCGGCACCCCTTGGAAGTCGGACGGTTCTCCAATACCGTTTGTCAGATATGATGGGGACGGGTACGCCTTAGGTAACTACCGATACGACTACCCCGACGCACTGACTGACGGAGTTGTGCGATACCTCATTTTTAATCACTCAAAGGGAAGTATCGTTAATGAATCTACAGGTGTGGAATCAGAGGTTCACGGAGAAATATCTGAAGTCGATGCTGCAAAGCGATTGTCTATCCTTTTGAGTTCTGATGGCGATTACGTGCGTCAGCAAATCCTAGACTCTCATGCAAAACTACTTGAGCTTCGCAGCGTGCAGCACGATGCTGCGGCTCTTGCGATTTGTATTGACCAAACTCACGCCTCCAGAGTGGCTCAGTTAATTCGGAGTTTGACTGGTTGTGAACCAAGTCTAATCGTAAGTGACGAGTCGCTAGAAAACGATACCGTCAAGAAATTCCGAAATTCAAATAAGGAATGGATTGTATCTGTTCGCAAAGTAAGTGAAGGCACAGACATTAAACGTCTTCAAGTCCTTTGCTATTTAACGAACGTTACGTCAGAACTATTCTTCAGGCAAGCCATTGGACGAGTGTCTAGGGTCCGCAATGAAGAGGATCATAGCGGCTACGTTTATCTTCCAGCAGATCCGCGTCTGATATCCGCATCTACAAATATCGAAAATGCTCAGGTCTTGGCATTACGAGAAGATGCCGAAAAAGAAAGTCGAGAATTTGAAAGCAGAGAGTTTTTAGACAAGCCAGTATCTGTGTTTTCCACGACTCATAACGGAGTGGACACCATATTGGTTGGGAACGAGCGAGTCCCAATAGATGAGTACAGGCGAATTGAAGCGTATTCCCTTGCTGTGGGTATACCACACACTAAGGTTTTGCAATTGGCACGCCTAATGAGTGGCGAAGTGCATTTGCACATGAATCCAACTGTTGAACAAACGGTAGGCAGAGAGGATCAAGAAACAGAGTTGCGAAAGAAGTGCCAAAAACTTGGCTATAGGCTTTCCAAGATGACAGGCATTGAACCAAAAGATATCCACAAGAAGTTTAAGCCGCAAAAAGAAATGTCCCTCAAAGATTTAGAGGCAAAGCTGGCTTGGTTGAAATCGGAGGTGGCCTCCTGTGAACGAAATTGAAAAAGGCCAAATCGCTGTAACCACAGTTCAATGTTTTACACGGGCTGACGGCTCCCTTGCTTCGTTTCCCGGGTTACTCAAGCGAGTGATCCAAGAAAAAGTTTGGGAACGCAGGATCCACAATGGCCACTTGATTGAACTCCCAAACCTTCGCGCTCTCATCACAGAGAAGCCGATTCGTGGCTGGGGGCAAAACCCTGACAAGATTCAAGCCGTCATTCAGGATGACGCTGAGGCACTGGCATTATTTCGGGAGGCGATGGTTGAGGGACCGGGCGGAGATAAGAAGTCAGAAGACAGAATCATTAGTAATAATATCACTAATGATCCGGTAGAACGTGGCACCTCAAAAGCCTACACGGTTTCCCGCCTAAAGCGTGATCGACCAGACTTATTTGAAAAGGTGGTCGCTGGAGAGTTGTCAGCGAACAGGGCCGCGATTGAGGCGGGCTTTCGCAGGCGGGCTAGGACTATGTCAGAGAACCTTGATTACTTGTGGGCTAAAGCCACGCCAGATGAGCAGACAGGCTTTCTGGCCAGAATAATGGCTCCATCCTCCTTAGTTGTGGGAGGTGACGATGTCACGAATTAACCCCGTTCCCAGACAGCTGCCGCCGCGAGTGCGGATGATTGTCCATACGACTCTGAGCGGAATGACAGGCGACTTTTTCACAGACCTGCTGCGTTTTCGGTACAGCCTCATGCTGATCTACCGGGAGAATGATTTCGGCGATGATGCGCACATGAAGAGGTCGTTGAAGTGGAAAGCTGGCTTTGTGCCTACCACAGACGGGGGCCAATCATGACGCGAACCGGCGAACCTATTCCCGAGCGATATGGCCGTGCCCACACTCCTAAGGGAGGACTGGGCTTACCTCTTGTCGACGACTGTGGTAAAAAAGGGGCCTGCGAAGCGCTAACTTCGCAGGCAGGAAATTTTGGACAGAAAGGCACTCCGTCCGTGAGCGATCATACCACAGCAGAGATATTCTGCAAAGTTGAACCAAGTCAAGACCCGTTGCGTTATGCGATCCTGAAACAAGCCGCAAGCCTAATCCCAAGGGATGAAGCCTTGGCGGCTACGTTCGAGACGATAGCTCGTCTGGGGCATCTTCCAGTCGAGCTGGGGCCGGCTGGTGATGGCAAGATCAAGAAACCTTCATTCGGCAAAGATTGGGGACTTCAGACCATCGAAGTCCGCCGGAAATCGTTCTTCAATCGCGTTATTGAAGCTCGACGCAATGGCACGCTCGACAGTGTGGGGATAGGCGTACAGCCACGGGGCAGGCTCCTGGTGATCGACGTTGATCCACCTGACAAAGACCGTGGCAGGCTGGATGAAACACTTGACCACATGACTGAAAAGTTTGGTGGCGAGTGTCCAGACACTTTTCGAGTCGATGGTGAGGGCGGTTGCCACCTGTACTTTGAAATCAGCGACAACTTGTATGACCAGTGGAT
>CAJBRY010000600.1 GCA_903958085.1 uncultured Geobacteraceae bacterium | reverse complement strand
GGGGTTAATGATGAGTCCAAAGGAGCCTGTGCTGCATATAGTTAACTTGTAATAGTTGGTAATGGTTTATCCCTCTGCTTACCGGACTAAAGATACTATCTTAATTTGCAAATTTATTTCAACTTATTTATCTTTATGGGATGGAAAGAGGACTTCTAGCGAAAGCGTTAAACGGAAGTTCATTTAGTGTAGGTGGCTTTGTCCACCTACTTTTTTTTGTTTGATCCGACCAAATGGAAAGAGGATCTTCAGCTCAGCGATACCGGAAGATTGGGGATATAATCCTGGCCATTTTTCCATAAAGTATAAATCAATACTAAAAGTTTTCGTTGGACGGCCACATAGGCTTTCATCTTCATATGGGTTGTTTCATAAACCCTGTCATAGAGTGCTTTAAAAGCAGGTTCTTTATACTTTACAACACAAAACGCAGGCATGTGAAGAATCCTTCGGATATGGGCGTTGCCTTTTTTTGAGATTCTCGTTTTCCCCACATGCTTTCCAGACGAGTTCTCGACAATATCATAGCCGGCAAAGCTTACCAGCTGTCTTTGATTCTTGAAGAGACTAAAGCCTCCGGTTTCAGCAAGAACGGTGATGGCAGAAATAAACCCAACTCCCTTAATGCGGGTAATTTTTTCTACTTTTTCCATCATCTCCGGCTGCCTGGCTACCACAGCTTTGGTTTCCTTTTCAGCCTCCTTAATGTACTTGTCCAATTGGTCAATCAGTGAGTTCAATTGATTAACTAAAACAGGATCAACAAATTCCCTGCACTGAATCGAGTCCAATTGATTGTTGAAAACCGTGCGGGATTCCTGAAGGCTTTGCCTATGACGTGTCAGGCTCCGTAACTGAACGAAAGTTTCATCAGGAGCCTGCCATTGCTGCAACCGCTGAACTGCACCCATCCAGGCTAGCCCTTTTGCATCAATTTTGTCATTTTTCGACTTTAACCCGAGACTCTCCATGAACCTTCTGGCTTTGTTTGGTAGCACTACACTCACGTATAAGTCCTGCCGGTATAGAAACCATGCCAGCGATTCATAATAAACCCCAGTTGCTTCCATTGTAAAAAAGACATCCACATCCCACTTGCATTTCGCTTTTACCCAACTTGAAAATTGGGCAAACCCTTTAGGTTCGTTGGTAAAACTTCGGGTCCCGATGATTTTGACTACTTGTTGCTCGTTAATCACCCCAATGCCAGCATCAAACTTGTCTTTGCTCATATCAATCCCAACTGAATACTTCAGGATGTTTTCTTGAGCAAATTTCGGGCTTCTCTTCATTGATTCTTGACTCATGGTAATACTTGATTGAGTTAAACATAACACATCATTAAATACTATTCAGAACTTGGAAGAGAAAGCAAGAGTGTGTCAGATCTTTAGTACGATATCACCGAAGAGGTGTATCTAGTCCGGGATAAAACTTACACTCCTGCTCCCAAAAGTTCTATTTCATCAAATCTACATTTAATGCAGTAAAGATATGAGTCCGGGCAGTGAACTCCGAATCAGCTGCCCTGAATGGTAGCGTGATCGACAGACATTTTCAGTCCCGGGACTTTAGTCCAAAACGCCCGACTTTAACCCAAACCCGATCATAACAGGCTGAAAATTAGCAATAACCACTCCATTGGACTCATCACTAACCCCAGGTTTCAACCTGGGGATTTTCATCAACCGCCATTCTGCCACCAAGCACCGTATCAGGTTCCCATTTCCTTAGGTTGACGGCTATGGGGCCAGGGGGTGGGTACATTTTCGTTGTGCTGTTTTAATTTAACCAAGGTCGAAAGTTAGGAAAATCGTGGAATTCCGTATTTTGGGGGGAAATCTGAAATGTAATGAATTCAAAAGAGCGTGTACTAACAACCTTCAACCATCGGGAACCTGATCGGGTTCCCCGCTGGTGCGGTTCTTCGCCGGAGTTTTGGGAAAAATCAAAAAAGTCGCTCAACCTCAGTGATGAAGGGCTCCGCCTCCGGTTTGGCGATGATTTCAGGAGGATTACCGCTCCTTATCGGGATAAAAATGGTTTGGAGGTGGCCCCGTTCGGAATCACACGTGGCGGGGTGGGATACGGCATGGCCCTGAATCATCCGCTGGCTGATGCTACAATCGAAGAAATGAAGGCCTTCCCCTGGCCCGATCCCAACCACGTCGACCTCTCCTTCCTCCACCCTCAGTCACCCGTCAGTCCTCACTCGTCACTTCCCTCCAAATATCCCCTCGCCGACTGGTTCCCCAACTACGCCATCCTCGGGGGAGACTGGTCGCCGTTCTGGCACGATGTGATCGATCTGGTGGGGATGGAGAATCTGTTGAT
>CAJBRY010000599.1 GCA_903958085.1 uncultured Geobacteraceae bacterium | reverse complement strand
CTGTTAAAAACGGCTTTGGACGCGCCGCCTGATGCCCCAGATCTCACCTGTTGGGGCCGTCCGGAAGCCTTATTACCAGAATGATCACTCTTGAACAGATTAATCGTGCCAGGCACCTGTTTTTTGACATCAAGGGGTTTACGGGTTGGGCACGGCTCACGCGGGGGGCGCGCGAACTCAGCATCTTTCGTGGGAGCCGGCACTAAATAATCAAATCCTTCCACAGTTCGACGCTCTAGCGGAGCGCCCAGTGTCTTTTCTATAGTTCTGACCATAATCGAATCATCACTGCATACCATAGTGAAGGCATCTCCGCTTTTAGCCGCACGGCCAGTACGCCCGATACGGTGAACGTAAGCTTCAGGAGTATCTGGTATATCATAATTTATGACATGTGATATTTGCGACACATCAATACCCCGTGCTGCGATGTCTGTTGCCACCAGAATCTGATATGTGCCGTCACGAAAACCATCCAGTGCGGCTTGACGACGATTTTGCGACAGATTGCCCTGCAATGATGCAGCCATGTATCCTGCCTTTTCCAGCTGCTCCCCCAAACGTTTGGCTCGATGCTTTGTGCGGGTGAAAATCAGCACTGAATCTGTGTCAGTATGCTTTAGCAACTCCAGCAGCAGTCCTGTTTTCAAGTGTTGTTCCACCGGATACAGCGCATGGGAGACCGTGACCGGCGGCGCAGTATTGCCAACCTGAATGACCACGGGATTGCTAAGGACATCCTGAGCCAGCTTATTGATACTCGGCGGCATAGTGGCTGAGAATAACAGGGTCTGACGCTTCGCCGGTATATGGTTCAAAATTTTGCGAATGTCAGGCAGAAAGCCCATATCAAACATTTGGTCCGCTTCGTCCAACACCAGCACTTCCAACTGAGATAACTTGATAGTGCCCTGCCCAATGTGATCAAGCAACCGTCCCGGACAGGCTACAACAATATCGACACCTTTTTTTAGAGCTTGAATCTGTGGATTCACGTTCACTCCGCCATAAATTGTCACACACTTCAGCCTGGTCTGACGCCCTAGCATCACAAATGCTTCGTTAATCTGCTCAGCTAGTTCACGCGTAGGAGCGATGATCAGTGCCCGAACTGACCCATGACCGCCTTCCATCAAGCGATTCAGGATCGGCAATGCGAAAGCAGCGGTCTTGCCGGTTCCTGTTTGAGCCAATCCCATAACATCACGCCCCTGCAAAACCGCAGGAATGGCCTGCTGCTGAATAGGGGTAGGCATGACATACCCGGCCTCCTTGATTGATGATGTTATCACTGGATTAAGACTAAACGATTGAAACTCCATGGTATTCCTTCTTTCCTGTATGTAGCTCATAATTTCACTCAGCGCTCTTCTGTCTATGGCAAATTTCAGAGTAGAAACCTCCCTGGCGGAGCAGTTCTACGGGAGGCCCTTCTTCTGCAATTTCTCCGGATTTCATCACTATGACCCGACTGCAATCGCGAAAAGCGGAGACTCTTTGTGAAACAATCAGCACCGTTCTTCCTGCATAGAATTTACTTAATTCGTTGAGAATCTCCTCCTCTCGTCCAGCGTCAACCGCCGAAAGCGGGTCATCAAACAGTAAAATCGCAGGATTGCCTACAAGGGCGCGGGCAATTGCAAGCCTCTGTTTCTGACCACCGGAAAGAGTCACACCCTTTTCTCCTATCTGAGTATCAAACTTGTTAGGGAATGCTTCAATATCTTCAATAAAGCCTGCCTGAGCTGCTGCTTTAATCAAGCTCCCCCTTGACCTCTCGCTGCCAATACCGTAGCCAATATTGTCAGCAACAGAACGTGAAAAGAGGAATGTTTCCTGGGGAACATATCCAATCAAGCGTCGCAGGCTTGCTGTCTTTACGCTGTTGATGTCCCTCCCGTCAAGATAAAGCATCCCGTCAGGAACCGGGAGCAGCCTTGGAATCAAGCGAAGTAATGTTGTT
>CAJBRY010000598.1 GCA_903958085.1 uncultured Geobacteraceae bacterium | reverse complement strand
GACAGCCTTCATCTGCCCCAAAACCCCAACGTCGTCAATGTTATGGGAGCTGTCCTGTCTGAAGGCCCTCGCCTATACAACGAAAAATGGGCATATTGGGAGTACATTTCCGCGGCGGGTGGTTATGCAAAGCATGCTGATGAGCCCGATATTTTCGTTATCAAAGCGGACGGCAGCACCCACAAGCTCTTCCGTGGACTAATCGAATGGAGCAATCGCAATGAGCGTTGGGAAATAACAGCCTTTGGAGAGAAGGTAAAGCAAATCGAATCCGGTGATGTTATTGTAGTTCCGGAAAAACTCAACCATATCTCCTGGCTTAAGCAAAGCAGAGATATTACCAGGCTGCTGATGAATACGGCGGGACTAACCGGAAGAGTGCTTCGGTTGTGGTAATATCCAAAAAGACCTTGAGGATAGAATATAATGCTGGTATGCGATTTTCACATAACTTCATAGACTAAAAAGGAAAAATTTATGAAACAGACAAGGTATTTAAAATTAAGCGTTTTTTTATTATTGGCATTGTCTTTAATATTTACATCATGCGCCCGTTACCGTGATGTGCCACCGGGCACAGTGAAGGAGATCAGGGGTCCTGGTTTTGAAAGCGTCGGCATGAAGGATTTGCCGAAAACAAATTCAACAAGCGGGCAAAACACAGATAGCTCCATTGTTGAAGCACAGATTGTGACAGTCCTGCCTCTGGCGGAACCTCCACCTTCACCTGAATATATCGTCGGGCCATTTGACGTTCTGAACATCAACGTCAGCGGCAAACCGGAGTTTTCCAGTATGGGATCGACTGCGGGATCAGTGACAATTGTATCTACCGTCGGCATGGTATCGCAGGCAACCGGCTGCCGGGTGGATGGCAGCGGCAACATTCAATTGCCTTATGTAGGGTCAGTCCACGTCTGGGGCATGACCCTGCAGGAGATTCAGGATCGCCTTATGACCATCTACCCGAAGTATTTAAATGAGCCCTGGGTGATTGTTGACGTTAAGGAATTCCGCAGCTGTCCTGTTTATCTGCTGGGGCAGTTCAGAAACTCCGGCACCTTTTACATGGATCGTCCCTTCAACCTTTTGCAGGGAATCGCTTTGGGCAGCGGGTACGACAGCTCGGCCGATCTCACTTCGGCCAGGCTCATCAGAGAGAAGAAAATCATGCCGGTAGATATTCATGATTTACTGACCAATGGCGATCAGCGGCAGAATGTCTGGTTGAAGCCGGGAGATACCATCTATATACCGGATAACAAGGACAGGCAGGTTTTCGTCTTCGGCGCGGTAAAAAAGTCTGGGCCGCTGCCGATGCCAACAGGCGGGCTCTCATTATCGCAGGCCATCGCCAGTGCGGAGTTGCGCGATACCGGTTATGATTTGAACTACATACGCATTATCCGTTCTCATTCCGCCACGCGCGGCGAACTGATGGTGGTTGATTTCGAGAAGATCATGCGAGGAGATGCATTGCCGCTTGTTCTCCGGAAAGGCGATATCATCTATGTGCCTAAAAGCAATCTGGGCAGTTGGAACGATGCCATTGCAGAAATTCTGCCGTCACTGCAAGCCTTCAGCGCGCTTCTGCAGCCATTTGTCAATATAAAATATCTATCTCAATAATCTTTCCCTTAATGAGGAAAGTAAATATTAAATAAAAAAGGATTTTCATGATGCCTAATACTCCCACAGCCCCAAACACTTCCGCGCAGCAGCAGGAAGTCAACCTCTTTGAATACCTGGCCGTTATCCTCAGGCGCAGGGTAACTTTTGCCTGGGCTTTCTTCATCGTTTTTATCGGTGTTGTCCTTTATACTTTCCTTATGAGCCCGATATATGAGGCTTCCTCCACCCTCCATATCAAGGACGACAAGGGCAAAGGTCTGCTGCTGGGCGAATTATCGTTAAACACAACAAATCCCATCAATGCGGAGCTGGAAATATTAAAGTCGCGCACCAATTCGGAACAGGTGGTCAAACGGCTGCACCTTGACTGGCAGATCACGGGAAAGTCTGATGGTCTCGAGTTCAAGCTTCTCGAATTTAAATCCACTGCGAAAAAACCGGTCTATCAGATAGAACTGACTGACGCTGATTCCTTCACAGTCGAAGATGACGATGGAAAAATTGTTTGCCAGGGTAAAACCGGTGTACTCCTGCTGGGAAAAGGGGTAAACATTCTCCTGAATGAATTAAAGGGGGAAAAAGGAGACAGTTTCCAGCTCAGCCTTTCATCGTTCGACGATACAGTCACGGGGTTGCAAAGCGGGATCAAGGCAGTCGAACAGGGGCGGCAG
>CAJBRY010000597.1 GCA_903958085.1 uncultured Geobacteraceae bacterium | reverse complement strand
GTTGCGCTGGTTTGAATCTGCGGAATCTAAAATAATATTTTCATTTATCCTGTCGTTTTGCAGGCTCTTGTGCATAGTCTTGATGAGGTCGCCTCTAACGCCTAGCTCGCGTAAAGTCTTTTCAGCTTCGGTTCTTATTTTCCAGACTCCCGGACGCACTTCGTCCGCAAGATCCATTTTTGCCGGAGACAGTTTTTTGCTTTTTTATGGCGATTTTGTAAGCGTTATCCGTTTTATTTCCGCGGAATTACGCCATTTCGTATCTCCTTGAAGTCAGGGCTGTTTATATTTAGCACCTTAGATTTGTTTATTATTTTGAGGACTTATTATTAATTTGGCACCCGTGTACTGCACGGATGCCAACAATACAATCACAATAACGGATAGTTGCGCCCCGGCGGAACCCGTTCTTTTATCTTGCCTTTCGTTTCTCCGTTTCTTCTTTTGTTTCTCAAGGGCGTGTTTGTTTCTCTTCTGCTGTGAATTCTCTTGTTGCACTATTGAAAAACAGGGGTGATGTTTCCGCTGTTATTTCACTTGGAATATGCCTTGTGGCGGTCTGTTTTTCTGTGCTGTTTTTGTTTGATACTGCGACGCGGTACGGTGCGTTGTTCGACGAAAGCCTGGATCCGTATCCGGTTTGGAATTCGGGAGGGATGAAGTGGGTTGATATCTGTTAGTTCGAGAAGTTGTTGCAGGACTTCCAGTTCATCGGTGTGCTTTTTGAGGATGGAGATCTGCTCAGCCTGGAAAAGTATGAGGTCGACCAGGCGTTACTTGGAAAGCGACATCAATATTTCGCGGGAAATGATTGCAGATCATCCATAGAACCGCTCCCGGTATCTTTTTTGAGAGGTGAGATAGTCCGCTGCCATGAGACAACAGCTCGGATATCATGAAGCTCATCCAGCCCGGTTTGTCTTCAGCACATAAGATGTGAATACCAGAAAAATGCTTATGGCACCGGAGGAAAATTTAGAGCCCGTGATCGGATACAAACAAACTCTAAGAGCCTGTTTTAAAATTATGCGGAACTCCTTAACATGAGGCGAATCATGGCAATCTGGATCAGTGCTTCTGATGTTTCAGGATCTCTTTTCGTTGTCGTACCCCTGTAGGAAGATCGCTACCCCGGCTTTAGTTGCTGCACCGGCAAGCTGTCGGTCTATAGTCGCCAGCGGCACGCCGAGTCGCATAGCCAATTCCAGGTAAGCTGCATCGTAGGATGTCAAACCATATTCGCGGGCAAGTTGATAAGTCCGATTCAATGCACGGCAAGCTGTGTAGTCGTCTTTGGCAATGGGTAGACTTTCCAGAAGTTCAATAAAGCGGATCGCTTCCGCTTCGCTACACCGTTTTCGCCGCTCTGCCACAAGAAGTACATTTGCCACTTCCAGCGGCCAAAGAGAAGGTGTTACAGCTTCCCAGTCGGTGAGGCTCGCAAGCACGGTAGCGGTATATTCTCCTGCCTCGTCCTCAAAGAACCAAGAAGCGGCGACCGATGTGTCCAGCACAAAGCGGTTCATCGCCGACCCTCAGCTATCATTTCCTTGATCGACAGATCAGCGTGCCGCCCCTTGGCGAGGGCTTTCAACTCTTCTATTACCCCTCGCACGTCATATACTCTAACCGGCTCGCTCGGCACGAGGCGAGCAATCGGCCGACCGTGACGTGTAATGGTGACCTGCTCACCCTGAGCTACTTTTGTCAGTAGTTCCGGAAGATGGGTTTTCGCTTGATAAACGCCGATGTTCATACAATTCTCCTTTTTGGTCTTTATGAGACCAGAATATCGCAATACTCAATAAAAAACAAATGAAACGTTTGTGGCCCTGTACCAGTGAACCGGTCACTACTTGACAAATACATACAAAGATTGTATATTGCTATCATTCAAGTCTCAGACGGGAGGTTAGCATGAGCAATGTCACGGTAAACATATCTTTCCAAGATTCGCTGCTTGCAGAGATCGATGCCGAAGCAAGTAGGGAGTCAAGATCACGCTCGGAGTTATTGCGTGAAGCCGCACGCAGTTATATTCGTCGGCAACGACAATGGGATTCTATTTTTGCTATTGGCGACAATATCACCAAAAATGAGCAGTTAACTGAAGAAGATGTAAACCGGGCTATTCTCAGCGTACGCAGTCGCCGTCCTAAAGCATAATGAAGATAGTCTGTGACACCAATGTGCTCGTATCTGGGATCCTGTTCGGCGGTCACTCACGGCAGATTCTTAACGGGTCCTCAAGGGGTAAACTGACAAACTTCATATCTGAAGAAATTTTAAATGAAGTGAAAGAAGTCTTATTGCGCCCCAAATTCAAGCTCACCAGCCAACAAGTAAATTCCGTAATTGCTCTATTTCGCGACACATTCGAAATTGTATATCCAGCCATACACCATAATGTGATTCAATCTGACCCTGACGATGACCTCATTCTTGACGCAGCCATGGAAGCTCAGGTCGAAGTTATTGTCTCAGGGGATAAACATCTGCGGTCCTTGGTATTGTGGCAAGGAATCCGGATGCTATCGCCAGCTGAATTTGTGAT
>CAJBRY010000596.1 GCA_903958085.1 uncultured Geobacteraceae bacterium | reverse complement strand
TATAAGACTTAAGGGAGAAATTGTTTCCGAACATGGAAGGTTCAGAAGGTACATAGGCAAGCTCCGTGAGTTTGAACGTGTGGCATCGCGGCATAATAAAGATATTGAAGAACAGTTGATCGGCGGAAACTTGGGACCATCGGCTCTGATTGAAACGGGCGCCGCACTGCAACTTTTGCTGCGTCAGTCGGTACGCGCCATGTCTGATGCCTCTCTAATGCAGGATCATCTTGTTGGAGATCTGCAGGAGACATCTCTGAAAATGCGGATGCAGCCTCTTTCTACAGTATTTGATCCGTTGCGCCGTACGGTACGGGATCTTGCACGCGAACATGGCAAAGAGATTGATTTTGTCGTGGAAGGGGGAGAAACCGAACTGGACAGAAAAATTATCGACAGAATCGGTGATTCCCTTTTGCATATGATAAGAAACTCTCTCGACCACGGTCTCGGAACATCTGAAGAAAGGATAGCGGTTGGAAAATCTCCCAGAGGGACAATTGTTCTTTCCGCGTTCTATGACAGTGGCTGTGTAACGATCTCTTTAAGTGATGACGGCAAAGGACTCTCTATAGAAAAAATCCGTGAGAAGGCGCTTGCCAGACGACTGTTTGACCCTGATGTTCTTGCCGGCATGTCCAAAGCTGAGATTACAGACCTTATATTCATGCCAGGCTTCAGCACGAGTCCGATAATTACCGATCTCTCAGGCCGTGGAGTCGGTATGGATGTTGTCAGAAAAAGCATAGTTGACGAACTGAAAGGAACTATTGCTATTGAAAGCAGGGAAGGGATTGGCACAACATTTCTGTTACGCCTTCCATTAAATCTGGCGGTATTTCCTCTGTTTCTGGTTTCATCCGGCGGTAAGGCCTGCGCCATGCCGGCGACTTCTATCGTAGAAATGCTTTCGGTTCAGCGAAGCGAAGTCATAGAAATTGTCAATAAGCGTGCCATAAGGCTGCGAGAACAGATTATTCCGGTTGAAAACCTGTCAGGAATACTCAAGCTTACTCAGGAGCTGACTGAGGATTCTGACGAGGTACTGATTGTAATAATAAGGGACGGTGAAGAGAAGCTTGGTCTGGTGGTTGACGAAATCATCGGTCGTGAGGAGATGGTTGTCAAGCCGTTGCCGCAGCATTTGCAGAACCTGCGGATAGTTTCAGGAGTCACTATTGGAGAGGGAAACAGTATCATCAACGTTTTGCATATCCCGGACCTATTTGTGCAGGCTCGTGAAATTGCGGAACCGGGAAGAAGAGCTGCTATTGGCAAGGAAAAAAGTGTAACGAAGATATTGGTGGTAGACGATTCAATAAATACCCGTGAGATTGAAAAGAGTATTCTGGAAGCTTACGGCTATAACGTGATTACGGCCGAAGACGGTGAAGAAGCATTGGAAAAGACACAAGAAACATTATTCGACCTTATCGTAACAGATGTTGAGATGCCT
This sequence comes from uncultured Geobacteraceae bacterium, assembly GCA_903958085.1. Lineage (GTDB taxonomy): Bacteria > Desulfobacterota > Desulfuromonadia > Geobacterales > Pseudopelobacteraceae > JACRCG01. The sequence goes on along the minus strand of CAJBRY010000596.1, from coordinate 824 downwards.
AGGATGGACGGTTTCACCCTGACAAAGAGACTGCGAGGCAACGAACTTTACCTTAATGTACCGATAATTATCGTAACTTCACTTGAGAAAGATGAAGACAAGAAGCGTGGAATAACTGTTGGGGCAAACGCATACATTGTTAAAGGGGCTTTCGACCAGTCGAACCTGATTGAAACAGTTCGCAGCCTCATCGGATAACATGGAGAAAATATGAGCGACACAACTGCGACAATTCTTGTGGTGGACGATGATGAGTTTACAGCTGAACTGACCGGACTTATCATTGAGTCATCTGGTTACAGTACAATTATTGCTGAAGGGGGCCTGGATGCGCTCGAAAAGATGGCGGATAATCCAGATGTCTGCGCAGTTGTTTCTGATATGAATATGCCTTTCATTGATGGAATTCAACTCTTTAAAGAACTGCGAGAGCAGGGATTCTGTCAGCCTTTCATTCTGTTGACCGGTGAAGAGGCTGCTCCACTAAGATTGGCTCACCCTGAAATGGACGCTGTTTTGACAAAAGACGAAAATCTGCAGGAGACACTTCCTGAGCTCATTGAATCGCTACTTTCATGCTAACTATATTCCAAAATTTTCAGGTGGGTGATTATTGATGGTAGCGCTTAAAGGCACAATACTGGTTGTTGATGATGATACGTTTGTCTCTGAAATGCTTGGTGATATTCTTGAAAGCGACGGCTATAAGGTCGAAATAGCTGAAAATGGAAGTCTGGCTTTGCAGAAACTGGAGGTATTGTCTGAAATCAACCTAATAATATCAGATATGAATATGCCGGAAATGTCCGGGCTTGAATTGATAG
>CAJBRY010000595.1 GCA_903958085.1 uncultured Geobacteraceae bacterium | reverse complement strand
GGAATATGATACGATTACTACTCACATATTTTGTATTGATGTTTCTGTTTATGACTGCCGCTTGCTCAAAGCAACACGAAGCGCATAAATCTTCCATTACTCCTCTGACAATTATCAAAGGTCTGCCTATGGAGACTGTAAAAACTGCTGCCGTACCGGAAATTCTGGATGTGGTTGGAACTGTTCGTGCTCGCTCAAGCGCGGTAGTTTCAACTAGAATTCCAGGAAGTATCAGTGTTCTTAAGGTGCGTGAGGGTGATCGAGTCAGGAAGGGTCAGATACTGGCGCAGTTGGATGCTCAGGAAAATCAAGCAAACGCTGCGGTGGCAACTGCGGTGATTGAGGAAACTCGTCGAGCTGTTGAAGAAGCAATGTCTCTTAGGAAACTTGCTGACTCAACCTTTGAACGTTACCAAAATCTTTTTAAGGAACAGATAATAAGTCGTCAAGAGTTTGATGCCAAACAAACCGAGAAGGAGATGGCTGCACAGGCGGTAGCACGTGCTGAATCCAGATTCATGCAGGCCCAGGCTGCTGCAAAAGCCTCTACTACAATGTCTGACTACACTAATATTACGGCTCCTATTTCCGGAATAATTGCCAGCAAACAGGCCGATTTGGGGGCAACGGTTTTTCCGGGTCAGCCATTCATGACAATTGAGGACGATACTAGTTACCAACTGGAGTTGGCATTACCTGAAAACATCGCAACTAAAGTTAAGCCCGGCACCAGCCTGCAGATAAAACTCGATGCACTTGCAGGTTCCTTTGCAGCGAAAATTGCTGAGATCGTACCGACATCAGACCCGGCAAGTCGGACCTTTGTGGCGAAAATTGTCCTGAATCAGAAAGGGCTTAAATCGGGTATGTTCGGACGTGGAGAAATCAACCTTGGCACATCGGTTAACGGAATCACAGTTCCGAAAAAAGCAATTGTTGAGCATGGCGCGATGACCTCGGTTTGGTCAGTTGATAAAGAGAACATTGCTCGGATGAGAATTGTAAAGGCTGGAAGGAACACCGGAGACAGGGTTGAAATTCTTTCCGGACTTTCTGATGGAGATCGAATTGTAGCAGCAAGTGTTGAGAAGGTCTCAGAAGGGGCAAAGGTAGAGTAATCCATGGAAAACCTCGGTTTTGCAGGAAAAATTGCTCACGCATTTATAAATTCAAAGCTGACACCGCTGATTGTAGGCGCGTCTCTACTTCTCGGTCTATTTGCTGTCAAAATGACTCCGCGAGAAGAAGAACCGCAGATAATCGTGCCGATGGTAGACATCTATTTGCCCATGCCCGGCTCATCGCCTCAGGAAGTACAGGAACGCGTGGTTAAACCTTTTGAGTCCAAACTTTGGGAAATAAAAGGCGTTGAGTATCTGTATTCAATGAGTCGACCAGGAATGGGAATAATTACCGTTCGCTTCCTGGTGGGACAACCAACAGAAGAATCGTTGGTTAAACTATACAATAAGGTGATGAGCAACCGTAATATCCTGCCGCCTGGAGCGAGCGAACCACTTGTTGTGCCAAAATCAATTGATGATGTTCCTATCCTCAGCCTGACACTCTGGTCTGACCGCTATGATCATGGCACTCTCAGAACCGTAGCGCGTGAAGTAGCAGATGAACTGAAAAAAAGTGAAAACAGTGCCGAAACTACTATAACCGGAGGGTTTTCCAGACAGATAAGGGTCACTCTCGATGCGCCGCGTCTGGCCGGGTATGGTCTTTCACCTTTACAGGTATCTGGAGCCCTGAATAAGGGGAATGCTTCACTCCCATCAGGCAGCATTTCCAGCAGCAATAAGGATATGTTAGTTGATACAGGCGGGTTTTTGAATTCTGCAGAAGCAGTAAAGCGGCTTGTAGTAACTGTACATAACGGCAAACCAGTATATTTGTCCGATGTTGCAGAGGTGCAGGACGGAGTTGAGGAACCGATCGATTACCTGTTCTTTGGCAAAGGACCGGCACAAAGGAGTGAGGCAAGAAGCACATCAGACAAAAAGCAGATGACAATGAGAGGTGACTACCCGGCCGTCACTATTTCAGTGGCAAAGCGTACAGGCTCAAACGCTACATGGGTTGCCGAAGATCTGGTT
>CAJBRY010000594.1 GCA_903958085.1 uncultured Geobacteraceae bacterium | reverse complement strand
ATACTCTGAACCGTAATAGAGACCATAATCAATCAATATTCGAGTTTTTCCGGTATCAATGAGATAGCATGAACCTCCGACCATCTGTGCTGCACCAAGGAACTGAATGTATGGCAATTTTCTGACAACGGGTCGTGCTTCATTTGTTATTGTTTTTGAAACTAAAACGGCAGGGCGATCTTCAGAATATGGTTGGATAAAACAGCATGATGCAAGTTGCAACATTATAATAAATATCACAATAACGATGAAAAAATTATACCGTTTTCTATCCATAAATAATTTCACTTTGCTTTTGATAAGTACTTGCTTTCATTGGAAGTGTGTATAAGGTATCCACGCTTATATGTCAATAAAATATTGACCAAAAAATATGATGTGACTTGTGTTCATTGCGAATTGAAGTCAAGCATTTTCCTTGAGTTTGATTTTTTGTGGACTAAAGGAAGCTATATATACCTCTGTTAACTCAGATCAGTTCTTGAACAATTTATGCTGTCTCTGGTGATTTATCAATACAAGAGTCATCCACAATTACTTTCACGCTAAAACCCGATATGTAAAGATAATCATTATCACCATCTTGTTTACGCATAAGAAGACCTGGCTCAATTGATATTACCTTACCGCCGCATTTAATGAGACTATTAACCTCTTCATGACCGTTGTATGTAAAGCCTTCTTTCGCGTTGATTAGCATATTGATGATCATTTCTTTCATTATGTCCTGAACCCCCTAGGTGTCACCAGTTAAAATTTAATTATTTTTGTTTAAAATAAACTTCATTTCTTTAACTATTTGTCAGATGAGTGAAACCACAGCAACGAGAAGTGAAGTCCTCACGACATTTCCATAGATATGCCGGTAATGTTTTTACCACATGCTAATTTGAAATTCAGCCACTATTTTGACTATTTACGATTTGAATGTTGAGTGAAGTGGAAAAATGAAAAAGCTACATTACAGAAAGCAGTGTGTGCTGATCAACAAACATAAACTTTCATTAGTATAGATTCATTTAAAAGGCTTATTACTAATCAAAAGAAAGTGACGTCACCTGTCTTTTCTTCACTCTTGCAACTTTCAGAACGACAAGGACAAAGACTATGCGATTGATTTTATATTATAGGTTAATTGCATGACTCTACGCTGGATAGACAAAAGAACTAATCCCCATCCTTTTTGCCAGGTTGTTCTGAGGCCAAGTGGGACCTCAGCATCTTGCGAAATGACTTGTCGTTCAATTCCCACTCGCCTTCCGCATTCTTGTGAAACCTCGGATAGTATGCTATCCCGCTCTCTGATTCTACTCTCAATATCGGCGGCAGATCGTCCTTGTCCATTTTGGTCTCCTTTGGTTTTTATTATACCATCTTTGTCACGAATTGCAAACGGGGCGGGATATTTATGGAATATTTGGGCTTGACTTTATCTTCGTCCGGTGTTAAATTTTTTTCAACAAGGTCAGACGGTGCCTTACCCACCCCAAGACTGGCCGCGTTATTTGTTAAAGAGGTTTCAGGTAAGGTGTTCCTCTTTTTTGACTAAGCGGTAAAACTACTTTCTCCCGAGCGCCAGTTTCCGTCAGCCCGGTCTTCCTTACTGACGGCAACAAACGGGGCTGATTTACCGGAATCGGCGGCACGCGCGACGTCCAGAAGTAGTTCTTTTTCGCCACTATCTACTGAGCGATCTGTAAACGGCTGGTGTGCTTCTGATTAATTTCAGGTTCCCCAGAGAGCCCTGCGGGTCGCTCTTTAACCTTAGAAGGTTCAACGTGAAGCGTGTCGGAAGGTACGCCACCACCCTGAGTGAGCGGCGCTTAGTGCGTTGGGTTCGCAGGATTTGGCTCGGAAACCACACGTTGAGTTTTTGGCCCGAGACCGCTATCAAGGCTGGTTATTGAGCGTATCGTCGGCGCACCGTAAGGTGCAGTAAGCCCGGAAGGATTGCTCATATTTCCAGCCTTATTTATTTCTATGCTAGACAAAAAGAGATTATGTAGTTCATTGCCTTGTGATTTCTTTGCTTCTTGCGCTGAAGGGTGTCTCCAGTTTATACACAAAGAAAAAAGCCGTGAATAGTCTCAATCCGCCAGGCTCCAATTGCCCCTGGAAGAGACCATTAACGGCTCTAAAAACCTTGAAAGGTTCATGACCAGAGGGCTACAATTGCCCAAGGTGAGAGGAACCAATCTAAACTTCGATAATAAAATACTCGCCAACACTGATCTTGTCAAGCAAAAATACCAGGTGGGTTAAATGGAAAATTTGCGCTTGACAAGATTATAATCGAAGAGTATTTTGTTTTTGAAGTCGTGAATGGCAGTTTCCACCTTGGGCAATTATAGCCCTCTGGTCAGAAACCATTCGCGGCTTTGCTGTCTGTGCATAAACCGCAAGAAATAGTAGATGTATTAATATCATTAACAAATCGTTCCTTCATCTGTTATTTATTTTTACTAGGATAGATTTCATGCTTAAAAGATTTGAATATTTAGAATACAATGGTTTGATTTACATATTGGATAGTAGGGGGAAAATCTTAAAAACATTTATTATTGGGGAGCCGCCTGAACCTAAGCGCGGCTCAAGAGAACTGCATGCTGTAAAAGATCCTGAAATATGCTCTGCGGTGATGAAGAATGCTTTTCAAGTAACGAAAGAATATGCTTGGCGATTACTATTAAAGGCTGAAGGAAAGAGCACCATCGTTAAATGTAATCTGTGCCAAAAGGAACTTGAGATTTATCAGGATCCAATTTGTTGTGCTAAAATTAGCAATGAGTATGTTGATCTCTGCGAAACATGTTTTAATAAAGAATATGATGGAATTCTACGATTATCAGAAGAAGAATATCCATTAGTTACACAAAATAAATCGGATATTGGCAAAGCTAATGCTTTTGAAGCATGGGAAAAAAACTTGCGAGACCCTCCATGGGAGCTGTGGGGGGATAATCCTCCAGCAAAAGGTAGAAGTAACATTGTTCTTGATAGTGATAGATACAGCATCAAACATGGTTTAAAATTACACAAAAAAAATTCAGACAATTAGAGGTCTGGCGTTTTCGTGTCAGTCAAATTATCTCTCAAGACAACTAAAGCAGCTAAACCAATATTTT
>CAJBRY010000593.1 GCA_903958085.1 uncultured Geobacteraceae bacterium | reverse complement strand
GAAGTGGCGCATACGGATATAATCGCCTGATTATGGCTCGTTTTGCCCCCGGTTTACTGTCATTACACTCTACCGACCTTGCCGTTCGTGAATTACGGAAGATCGGAGTTGACAGTTGTGGTATTTCTGAAATGGTTCCAAAAATGAGGGCACTATGCGTAAGCCTTGCTGGACTAGAATGTCGTCAGGCAAATATTCTTAAACAGGAGATGCTATCTCTGGGCGGAGATGCTGCTGTTGCCCGCGGTACGGTTGCATGCAGCATTGAAAAGACAGATTGTATTTTAATCGGAACGGAAAAACAGCTTAAGCGACTATGCTGCAAGTTGAAGGTTCAGCCTTTCGGACTTAAAGAGTTGTCGGTAGAGCTGGAAAGTTTGTTGTTGCACTTATCATCGAATCCGACCGCCTGGCAAACCTCAAGGCGTTCTTTATCTCTTCAGCGTCCTCTGATTATGGGTATACTAAATGTAACACCCGATTCTTTTTCTGACGGAGGTCTCGCCAGCAATCCTGATCGGGCTTTTGAGATAGCTTTGCAGATGGAGTCAGAAGGTGCTGATATTATTGATATCGGTGGAGAAAGCACAAGACCCGGAGCAACTCAGGTATCGCCTGATGAAGAGATAAGCAGAGTTGTTCCTCTTATTGACCGATTGTTTGGCAAAGTTAAATGTGCCATTTCGGTTGATACATGGAAAAGTGCTGTTGCTGAAAGAGCCGTTTCTGCTGGTGCTGAGATAATAAATGACATCAGCGGCTTCAATTTTGATCCAATTATGGCTTCAGTAGCAGCTGCAAGTTCTGCCGGTGTTGTGTTGATGCATACAAGAGGAAAGCCTGACGAAATGCAGCAGAATACGCTCTATGATGATTTGATGACTGAAGTTTCCACCAGTTTGCGTTCTTCTATTTCTATTGCCAAAGAAGCCGGTGTTTCTGAAAATTCCATTGTAATTGATCCCGGAATCGGTTTTGGCAAAGATGCAGCGGGGAACCTGGAACTTTTGCGAAGACTGAAAGAGTTTACCGGCTTTGGTCTTCCGATTCTTGTCGGTACATCGCGGAAGTCATTCATCGGGAAAACTCTAGGACGCGAAAAGACGGATGATCGCCTCTTTGGTACGGCCGCAACTGTTGCTCTTTCAGTACTCAATGGTGCGTCCATTTTTCGTGTGCATGATGTGCGGGCGATGCGGGATGTTGCCGATATGACTCATGCTGTCATGCATAGCTGAATTGAAATGAACAAAAGGTTTGAAGGGGATATATGGCAGCACTTTTTGACAGCATCACTCTGTCAGGCATATTCGACAAGATACTTGTTGTCGTTCTTATTTATGCCTGCACGCTGATTTTTCGAAAAGAGACTGCACTTCGTATTCTCTCAATTTTAACCGTCCTTTTTGCAGCAGAATTCATCTCAAAAATTGTTGGTTTTTCCTCAACAGCCTCATTCTTTAATCTATTACTTTCCTCGGCACCTGTAATTCTGGCAATCATCTTTCAGAGTGACATAAAACGTACACTGTTCTTATTCTGGAAAAACAGTAAATCAGGTGTTAACGACAATCTTGATATGACTACGACTGTTGACGAGCTCTCAAAAGGTCTTAACGAGTTAGCTGAACGCAGGATTGGTGCCTTGATTGTTATTGTCCGCCAAATGTCAATTGATCATCTGATACAGATTGGTACTGAGATTGATGCGAAGGTAACAAGTGAACTGCTTAATTCCATTTTCCTTCCATATTCACCTATTCACGATGGCGCGGTGATTATACATCGCGACAAGATAACTTCTGCAGGTTGTATTTTGCCTCTTTCCCAGAATCCTGACATCGCAAAGAGCTTTGGTACCAGACACCGCGCAGCGCTTGGGATTTCAGAGCAGACTGATGTGCTGGTTCTGGTCGTTTCTGAAGAGACCGGAAAAATATCAATCGTTCACGAAGGCAAGATTACTTACGATGCTGATCCGGCTGAGATTCGCCGACTCTCTCGCAAAGCTATTGAAGGGCGCCGTGCACCAAGGGTTGTTGCCGTTCAGGAACACTGAACGTACATGATTGAGGAGTTAAGATAATGAAAAAACTATTTGGCACTGACGGGGTTCGCGGTGTTGCCAATGTTTATCCGATGACCACCGAAATGGCGATGCAGTTGGGGAGAGCAGCGGCATATATATTCAAGAGCTCCAGCAAGCGCCGGCACCGCATTGTAATCGGCAAGGACACGAGGCTTTCCGGTTATATGCTTGAGAATGCTTTAGTGGCAGGAATCTGTTCAATGGGTGTAGATGTTTTGCTTGTCGGCCCTTTGCCTACGCCTGGCATCGCCAATATTACTTCTTCCATGAGGGCTGATGCCGGAGTTGTAATTTCTGCAT
>CAJBRY010000592.1 GCA_903958085.1 uncultured Geobacteraceae bacterium | reverse complement strand
AAGAGAGTTTATTACAAGAAGTATTGCGTAAACATAATGCAATTATCATAGAATTAAGCAACACATCTCAGAGCAATAAAGAAAGGATAGAGTACCTCACCAGGCTAAATACACTGTTGCAGGCGGCGGTTAGTGATTTGACAAATGATTTAGCTGAGGAGACATATGCAGCATGAGCAAGGATTCAAATGACAAACAATCTTATTTGGACAATGGAATCAGGGTTGGCGCATACCACCAAGAAATTATGAATGGTATCTCCAAAGAACAAATCGAACAGACCAATAATCTATCTGATGCTATTGATAGCACAGAAGAGTTACTATTGTCATTGGGGTACAAGTTGCCTGATCGCACAAAATCGACTCCCAGTCAGTCAGTAAAACTTCGACCTGATGTATCGGCAAGTGGTTGGGAGGAAATTCTCGCAGAAGCAAAGAAATCCACTCCAGAACATGTTGATTTCAGTTTATTGCTCACCGAGCGCGAAATCAGCACTGTTCTGAAAAAACATTCTTCAATAGGCAGCGAGTTGAATTGGTTCTCATCTCTTGACCGGTTTGATTTTGCTCTTTCTATCGTAACTGGTATTATTGCAGGTATAATTGATGTCCTGCTGGTAGGAATTCCGGCACATCCAGGTTTCCTTGGTGGTCAACGTTCCGAAGGCGGTTGGCTGTCCAATTTAGTTAAAGAGAAGACTGGAAACCTTTTCCCGAAAGACAAAGTTGATGAGTTGGAAAAAGCCTACGGTGTTTCATTTGATCCATCAACTAACAGCAAACTGCAAGAGCACGTTGCTGGACTTGGACCAAGAACTCACCGTTTTCAATCTCCCGGGCATGACCCCCTCATGGGCTTTATCTTCGGTGTTCGGGATATATTGACTGGAGATTTTACTGCTATTAGTAAAGATGGGTTCCTAATAATGCAACAAGTTGCCGACCCATTTCTCCAAGGTGAGCATTTGTTTATCCGAATCCTTGAAGCTCTTAAAATACAGTTCGGTCACTTGGCATCAGATGTTGCAACCCCATCTGGTTTACCAGCCCCTTTAATGCCTTTGCTTATGTTTCTACAGTTTGGAAAAATCGGAAAAAATTCATATACAATCGGTGAAGTCGCAAGGCAGATATACCGCAGCGGTTACGATTTTCGACATTTTATGGCGAGTTCCCTTCCTGTGATGATTACGGAAATCATCATCAGGCTTGGTTATTTCATCAGGTCATTACAAACTGGTAAATCCTTATCAGAATCAGTTCCTTCGGCATCTTCACTAAAACTTAAGAGACAGTTATTGATAGCCCATTCAGTCGCTACGCTTATCAATGCAGGCAAAGTCTATGTAACTCAAAATCCGATGGCTATAAGTTGGGCACAAATCTTGGTATTCCTCCGTTATGTTATGCCTGAGGTAGCCTTTTTGCTGTATGGAAAGGACGCTGCTATATCCAAGATGGTGGAGGAAGAGATATTGAAAGATTATCACCGCATCAATAATGGAATCGGTGTTTTTTTGAAAACACAAGCTGACTTTGTTCTGGTTGTTTGATTGTTACAGAATAGTTTTTTCATGGTTTCGTGCATCAATTTTAAAAGGCTTAAAGTATGTGAGAGATTAAGGACCTGACAACATGGATCTGAAGGTTTTGATGAAAGCCGCTCAATCATTTTCAGAAGCAGAGAATCAGTCAATACAACTGCCCTGCGCTTCCGGTTTGGAAAAGCTAAAGACTGTTTTGCCTGGCGCCGATGATGCAGAAAAAATTGCAACAGTGTTAGATTCTATTCGGACTGAATTGCAAAAGCAAATCCGACTTGTCGGAGAAGAAATTCGTGAGGAGGTCAAAGAAACATACCTAATAGTTAAAAAAGAACAACGCACACAATTACTATACCAATGGATAGCGATTATCAGTTGTGTAGTTTTATATTTGGTTAAAACGTACCTTAAATAGGCTATATAAACACATTGGACATAGCAATTTAGTTATTATTTCATCAATTAAATAAATCTGGGGTATCTGGTTGAGTCAAGTATTTAGAATCTATTTAACTGATTATAAAGACTTTTTAGCAAATTGACCTTTTACTTTAAAAAAAGACTAATAATAGTAAAAAAATCATTATGTTAGAGTCAACTTGAGTCAACCCGATATCCCAGAATATGAATTTCAGATTTTTATCGACTATATCGCCCAGATCGCCCATTT
>CAJBRY010000591.1 GCA_903958085.1 uncultured Geobacteraceae bacterium | reverse complement strand
TATGAGTATTTTAATTTTCATATTGCTCTCCAAAATTATTGCATCACATCATACAAGTGCCGTTTTTTGTCATACCACATTTATATTCGAAATGTGAAGCTTTGCCGGTAGAATTTCCAATAAAATTTATGGGGACTGGTATTTTTTGATTATTATGGTATACATCTTAAAGTTGTTGGAGAGCATATTCTTCAAACCACTTAATTCCATGCAAGGGGGCTGTAAATGAGTGAGATAGTTGATGTTTATGCCAGAGAAATTCTGGATTCCCGTGGTAATCCGACTTTGGAAGTAGAAGTATTTCTTGAATCAGGTTCATTTGGTCGCGCAGCGGTACCTTCGGGCGCTTCGACTGGTGAGCGTGAGGCTATGGAGCTTCGCGATGGAGACAAAGGACGCTATCTCGGCAAGGGTGTCCTAAAGGCTGTAGATAATGTTAATAATATAATTGCCGAAGAAATCATAGGCATGGAGGCTGACGATCAGATCGGAATCGACACTAAAATGATCGAGCTTGACGGCACTCCATTCAAAACAAATCTTGGCGCAAATGCAATTCTGGGTGTCTCGCTTGCCGTTGCAAAGGCGGCAGCTGATGAAGCCGGACAACCACTGTATAAGTATATCGGCGGTGCCAACGCTCACGAACTTCCTCTTCCAATGATGAATATCATAAACGGCGGTGCTCACGCTGACAATAATGTAGATATCCAGGAATTTATGATCATGCCTGCCGGCGCATGCTGCTTCAAGGAAGCGCTTCGCATGGGTGCAGAAATTTTTCACGCTCTGAAAGGTGTCCTGAAAGGCAAGGGTTACAACACGGCAGTCGGTGATGAAGGCGGCTTTGCTCCAAATCTGAAGTCAAATGAAGAGGCGCTTGAAGTAATCATGGAAGCTATTGTCAAGGCGGGATACAAACCGGGCGAAGACGTTCTTCTCGCTCTTGATGTTGCTTCTTCCGAACTTTTCAAAGATGGCAAATATACATTGGAAAATGAAAGCCAGAAAGTGAAGACCGCTGTTGAAATGGTTGATTTTTATGAAAATCTGGTCAACAAATACCCTATCATCTCAATAGAAGATGGTATGGCTGAAAACGACTGGGATGGATGGAAGCTTTTGACTGATCGTCTTGGCAAACGTGTCCAGATTGTCGGTGATGACCTGTTCGTTACCAATCCCAAAATTTTGAAAGAAGGTATTCAGAATGGAATTGCCAACTCCATTTTGATCAAACTTAACCAGATCGGTACACTTACAGAAACTCTTGATGCCATTGAAATGGCTAAACGAGCTGGCTATACCACTGTAATTTCCCATCGTTCCGGAGAAACAGAAGACACCACGCTTGCAGATCTTGCGGTTGCTGTTAACGCCGGCCAGATTAAAACCGGCTCGCTCTGCCGAACCGACCGCGTGGCCAAATATAATCAACTACTGCGCATAGAAGATGAGCTTGACTCAACAGCACAATTCAAAGGGCATGATGTTTTCTACAACATCAAAAAGTAAGATAAAACAAACCTGACACAAAAGGCGGAGCATGCTCCGCCTTTTGTGTATCTGCTTTATGGGAGGAAATATGGAAAAAGAGGCTTCCCTTTGGGATCGCTATCAGAAATATCTTTGCAACTGCCCGAATATCGGACTCTCGCTGGACATTAGCCGGTTGAAGTTTCCTGAGACCTTTTTTTATTCGATGGAACCGGCAATACAAAGTGCTTTCTCAGAAATGGCTGAATTGGAGAAAGGTGGGATTGCCAACCAGGATGAGGAACGAATGGTAGGTCACTACTGGTTGAGAAATTCATCTCTTTCACCTTCAAATAAGATCAAAATTGAGATTGAATCTACTTTAGAACAAATCCTGGCATTCAGCTCTAAAATCCATTGCGGAGCTATAAAGGCTCAAAACGATAACCTTTTCAAAAATATCCTTATCATCGGCATTGGCGGTTCTGCACTTGGACCACAGTTTGTTGCCGATGCTCTTACTTCTTCTTCCGACAGAATGAGGACCTATTTTCTGGACAACACAGATCCGGACGGCATAGACAAAGTATTTGCAGAACTTGGTTCAGCAATTTCACAGACACTTACACTGGTAATATCTAAAAGCGGCTCAACCAAAGAGACCAGAAACGGAATGTTGGAGGCTAAAAGTGCTTATCAGCTGGCCGGGCTTGATTTTTCTCAGCATGCCGTCGCAATTACCGGTGCAAATAGTGAACTGGACAGATTAGCCCACGCCGAAGGATGGCTTGACCGTTTTCCAATGTGGGATTGGGTTGGCGGGCGCACCTCAGTTACCTCTGCAGTCGGTCTACTTCCATCGGCCTTACAGGGAATAGATATAAAGTCACTCCTTGAAGGCGCCAAAGCCTGTGATATTGAAACCAGCAAAATTGTGACCAACGAGAATCCGGCAGCAGTGATGGCTCTGATGTGGCATTACGCAACTGACGGGCGCGGAACCAAAGATATGGTTATGCTCCCCTACAAAGATCGTCTGTTACTATTCTCCCGTTATCTTCAACAGCTTATTATGGAATCAATTGGTAAAGAGCTGAATCGTGACGGTGCCTCGGTAAATCAGGGGTTGACTGTATATGGTAACAAGGGTTCCACCGACCAGCATGCATATGTGCAGCAGTTGCGGGATGGGGTGGCGAACTTTTTTGTCACTTTCATCGAGGTTCTAAAAGATCGGGACGGCAGCTCACTGCTTGTCGAGGATGGTATCAGGAGCGGAGATTTTCTGTTCGGTTTTTTTCAGGGAACACGCACGGCTCTATATGAAAACAACCGGGAGTCAATGACTCTCACCATAAATCAGGTTGATGCATTTACTATCGGGGTTTTGATTGCGCTATTCGAAAGGACTGTCGGCTACTACGCAAGCCTGATCAATATCAATGCCTATCATCAGCCTGGCGTTGAGGCCGGCAAGAAGGCAGCCGGCGCTGTAATTTCGCTGCAAAAATCTATTGTAGAGCTACTGCAAAAGGAGCAGCGAAACTTGACTGCCGAGGCTATTTCAAAATTACTGGGAGTGCCGGAAAAAACTGAGATGGTCTTCGCCATATTACGACATCTGGCTGCAAACAGAGATAGAGGGATTATTCAGGAAAATTCTGAAGATATTGCAAAGATTAAATTCCGAGTCACTTGATATATCAGTTTTGGATTAAAGAGAAAATCCTCACAACCACACTTTATGAAAACGGTTAGTGAGGATTTCCTCTTGCCTTTGCCCGACGAGTTGGCATCGCCAGCCAGGGATCATCCGGCCATGGATGTCTGGGGTAGCGCCCTTTTAGCTCTTTTTTAACATCCTGGTAAGAACCATCCCAGAACCCTTTTAGATCCTGAGTTATCTGAATTGGCCTTCCGGCCGGCGAAAGCAGATGCAGAAGAACCGGGAGCCTGCCGTTGCAAAGCATCGGCCCAACTGCCAAGCCAAACAACTCCTGAAGTTTCACCGCAAGTACAGGAACTTCTCCTGAATAATCAAGCTTAATTTTTGAGCTACTCGGAACCGTCAGATGCGTTGGAACAAGCTCATCCATCTCACGTTGCTGTCGATAATCCAATATTTGTTTCAGTATTTCGGCAACATTAACCTCTGCAATCTTTCTGGCAGAAATGACTCCATAAAGATGAGGAGCTAGCCACTCTTCAAGGGTTAAGAGCAATGCAGCGTCAGAAACATCAGGCCAGTCCCGCTCCGGAAAAGCAGAGCGAACGGCCATTACGCGACCCTGAAACTGCCTGACAGATTCATTGAATGAGAGCAGCGCCAGGTTCGACGCACGTATGGATTCCAGAGCCACCGAAACAGCCTTATCTGGATCAGGGCTGACAATCGCAACAGAAAGCTCGATACTCCCCACTCTTTCAACTCTTCTGGCGACAACCCGCTCCTCCCGTTCATCCCACTTCATCTGAGTTTCCTGATAAATATGCCGACAACGCTCCTCACGGATAACAGTCTCAGAGATTTCTGCAGCCAGATGGATTACTGCGTCGGCCTGTTTTCCAGCATCCAGTGCCAGAGCAACGATAAATTCGGATGACTTTACAGCACTTCGCGGGGAAAGAGATGCGCCACGACCATTTGCAAGCAGGTAACCCTCGCCACTCTCCCTGCGACGTGCAAGACGGTCAGGGTATGCAGCCAAAAGCAGACGCGAAATATTATCATCTGCACAGCAGTCAACCTTTGAAACAGAAACAGACATTAGCCGCTCCAAATGTTTGGCAACTCGATCCACGTTATTTATCGCCGAGAAATCAAACCTTGAGTCCATATTTCCATTTATTCGCGATTCTTTAAGAGCCTCCAGTCTGTCACCGATGTCTGAACCGCTTATCTGTACATGGAGGTTCCCTGACTCCCTGCGGAAAATATCCCGTTCGGAAAGAATCGCTGCTATTTGACATCCTAAGGCGGTACAACCGAGCTCGCGTGCTCGAAATAGCAGTCGGCCGAGTCGGGGATGCAAAGGCAGCCTGACAACTTCACGCCCCATGTCTGTAAGACAACCTGATTCTTGAAGAAGATCAAGATCGACAAGCAGTCTGCGCGCTGACTCCTCTGCAGCTACAGGAGGAGCATCCAGCCAGACAAGTTCCCTCGGATTACTGACACCCCAGGCTGAAAGCTCAAGCAACAATTGCGAAAGATCAGTAACGCATATTTCAGGCGGGTTGTGCGCTGACATTGCGCTAAAAGTGTGAGGTGAAAAAAGTCTGTAGCAGACCCCTGGTGCTGTCCGCCCTCCCCTGCCGGCACGCTGTTCGGCAGAAGCCCGTGACTCTCGCACCGTTACAAGTCGATTAAGGGCGTTGCCTGAATCATATTCCAAACGGCGAGTGAGACCAGAATCAATAACAGTTCTGACACCGTCGATGGTCAGACTTGTTTCTGCAATGCTGGTTGCCAGCACCACTTTACGTTCTTTTCCGGGCTGAAGAACCTTCTGCTGCTCCGCAATCGCTAAATCACCGTACAGTTGACAGACAAAAACCTGGTTTCGGTGGATCCCAGCCTCTGACAATTTTGCGGCGCAAGCCCTTATCTCGCCTGAACCTGGCAAAAAAGCCAATATATCGCCTTCCGTCTCCTTCAGCGCAAGAATAACAGTTGCAGCCACCCTGTCAGAAATTGAGACGCGACTGTTATCATGCAGATATTTTATTTTTACTTCAAAATTTCTACCTTCCGAACTTACAACAGGGGCATCACCAATAAGTCTTGAAAGCGGTTTAAGATCAAGTGTTGCCGACATCACAATTATTTTGAGATCCGGCCGCAATTGTTGTACTTCGCGACAGAGAGCTAATCCGAAGTCAGCATGAATGCTGCGTTCATGGAACTCATCAAAAATCACGATATCTACACCGACAAGTCCGGGATCATTCTGAATTCTTCTTGTAAGAATACCCTCCGTCACAACCTCTATTCTGGTGCTTTGAGAAATCCGACTGTCGAAACGGATTGAATATCCTACAGTCCTGCCAACCTCTTCACCTAGACAGGTTGCCATCCAGCGCGCCGCCGATACTGCGGCAATTCGCCTTGGCTCCAGCATGATAATGCGGCAATTCTGTTCAGGAATAGCTTCAAGGAGAGCCAAAGGGACACGCGTGGTTTTTCCGGCACCTGGCGGAGCATGAAGAATCACGCTCGAATTATTATGGAGTGTTTCGATAAATCGGGGGAGAACTTCGTCAATTGGAAGTTTGATCATAGAAAATATTACTTACTGTTTTACTTCATTCATCGCACCGGTTCTGTAACCCTGCAAATCAAGCGCAACATAAATAAATCCGGCCGCTTTAACCATCCTTAGCACTTCATTCCGGTAGACTCCTGTCGCAAGCCTGAACTCATCTTCTCCCAGCTCAATCCTGGCCACAGTACCATGGTAACGAACTCTTAGAGTCCGAAAACCTAGTGATTGCAATGATTCTTCTGCTTTACCGATCTGTTCAACCAGTTCCGGAGTGATTGCAGTTCCATAAGGAAAACGACTGGAAAGACAGGCAAAAGCCGGTTTATCCCAGGTAGGCAGACGCATCTTTTGAGAAAGATCACGAATATCCTGTTTGGTGAAGCCAGCCTCCTCCAGAGGACTGCGAACCTGAAGCTCTCCGGCAGCCATCCGTCCGGGTCGGTGGTCGCTGGCATCGTCAATGTTGGTGCCATCCAGAACATAATCGATACCTTCTTGATCGGCAATTGATCTTAATTTAGCAAACAGTTCCTTCTTGCAGTGGTAGCAGCGGTTTGGTGTATTATCGCGAAACTCTGGAATATCCAACTCCTCAGAAACAATCTCCAGATGCCGGCCTCCAATTTGCTTTGCCAACTCGCGGGCTTCGTTCAGCTCACGCTCCGGATAAGTTTTTGAAGTAGCAGTCACAGCCAACGCCCTGTTACCAAGCTCTTCTACCGCCAAAGCGAATAAAAGCGTAGAGTCAACCCCTCCAGAAAAGCCTATAACGCAACCAGACATATCCGAAAGTATTTTGCGAAGCTTGTCTGTTTTGATTTGAAGCAATGAATCCATTCAGCACGACCCTTCAATAATGAGATTACTCATAACGGCGAATCAACTGTCCGCTGCTCTCATCCATCTCTACAACCAGAGTTTTCCCTTTTTTTGTACCGTTTTTCTTTTCACCAGCTTCTGTCTTGGACTTCCTGACAGCTTCCTGCCGCTCATACTGTTCTTTTGCAGCAGCACTTCGCCTTGCAAGAGGATCTTTGGCTTCAAGATCCGCATCCCAAATCACCTTAACCCGATTACGGTACTTTTCCGGTACATCTTCAAAACGGTTGGTTATGATAAGATTTCCGTCGCTGTCCTTGTACTTGAAAAAATCCGCAATGGATAGCGACGGCATTAGAAGAAAAGAAAGAAGAATAAGCAGAGACATGGTATTGAGGCTGAATTTAGTAGTTTTCCTCACAGTAAAACCTCGTCAAAGGATCAGGAAGCGACTTGGTTTTAACTGAAGTTGTGATGGAGAGCAAGAAAAGATATTGGACAAACACTACTTCCTCATCTTCCAGAATCCATAAGCCGCTACACCAGCAATCGTAATGACTGACATTTCGGCATTCCCGACCGGCACAGTTGGCGGTGGTCCAGGGGGCCCCCAGCAGAGGGTGAGGAGGTTCAGGATTGCGAGTATTGTAAGGGTGAGTATTTCAATTGTGCGTTGCAGTCTATTTGTCTTGTCTGTTTTGGTCATATCAACCCCACCGATTTTCTGATTATCTGCAGCGCATCTCTTACCGTCAGGCTTCCGTCGTTGTCCATGTCTCCATGCGTCTTTGCTGCTGTTGTGGTTAGATCAAGATTCAGTGCCATACGCAGTACTTTTATGGCGTCTGTTATCGTTGCCTGACCGTCACCGTCAAGGTCTCCATCGGCTTTTGTTACAACCGGTGGTGGAGGGTCTATCGGCGGTGTTGCCTGTTGCTGTGCGGTGATTATTAACTGTGTTGTGGCTCCGGGTGCCGGTGATGAGATTGAGAGGCGTCCGTTTATCAGGTTGGCGCTTGTGGTGTTGCCGATGTCTTTTATGGTGAGTTGCAATCCTTGCGGCAGGATGTTCAGGCCTGTTTGCAGTTCTACGTTTAGTGGCGTACCGGCAGGAAGGCTTGATGCTATTGTAATTGTCCATTCCTGTGTTTCGGCTATGCTGCGTATGTCCCCTCTGAAGTTGTTTTTGATTGCTCCCCATTCAGGGTGAGAGATGTAGCTGCTGATGTAGTTTGTGTTGAGGCTGTCTCCGGGAGACATGGTGTCGTAGGCGTTGTCAAACCCGTCAGTGGCTCTGGGGCTTTCACCTATGAGGATGTAGTCATATATTCCCGCGCCGGATATTTTGATTGTGGCTGCCATTGGTTCAAAGGCAAATGCGGCAACC
>CAJBRY010000590.1 GCA_903958085.1 uncultured Geobacteraceae bacterium | reverse complement strand
GTCCCATATTTTCAAAGATTGTATTTGCGCAAATTCAAAATCTGAGTCTGCAAAAAACATCAGATTGACTGAACTTATAGTATTATCCAATAAATAGCTCAATACTCATCCTTCCTGATGCCATGTCTCTTTATTTTTCTATACATAGTGACCATATTCATTCCAGCTTCACGTGCTGCAGCGTCAATGTTGCCCTTATGTCTTTTTAGTAACGTTCGGAGTAGATCTGCTTCGAATTGTTCTAGGGCAGTAGTGTAAGGAACCTCTGTATTTATTAGACCTGAAGTATCCAAAGTGCGTCTTAGGGAAGAATCTGTTTCGATAAATTGTTCAAGTGTGTCTCTGGATATATGTACTCTGGTTTCTATCGCCATACAGGCTTCAATCACATTTTTTAGCTGCCGAATATTGCCTGGCCACTCGTAGCTGCAGAGAATTATCAAGGCTTCTTTATCGAATCCTTTAATAGCGGTATTAAAGTGTTGATTTTGCAGGTTTACAAAGTGTGCAGCTAACAATGGTATATCGCTGCAGCGCTCGCGCAATGGTGGTAGATGAATATTTACAACATTCAGACGATAGTATAAATCTTCTCTGAAAAAGCCATGTTTTATAGCATCTTTTAAATCGGAATTTGTTGCTGACAAAATTCGAACGTCTACTCTTGTGGGTGTAGTATCGCCAAGGCGGTGAAATTCCTTTTCCTGTAGAAAACGGAGTAAAGTTTTCTGGACATTCATTGGCAGATTACCAACTTCATCCAGAAAAAGAGTTCCACCGCTGGCTGTTTCTAAAAGTCCTGCGCGGCTTTCGGTTGCTCCTGTAAATGCACCTTTTTTGTATCCGAACAGTTCGCTTTCCAGCAGATTTTCAGGCAGTGCGCCACAGTTTATTGCAACAAATCTTTTCTCGTGGCGAGGCGAGTTGTAGTGTATTGCCTGCGCAATCAATTCCTTGCCTGTTCCTGATTCTCCGGTAACAAGAATTGATGTGTCGCGAACAGCTACTTTGCCAACTCGTTCCAAAACACTTTTCAGCCCTTCGCAAGCTCCAATTATGTTTTCAAATCGGAATTTATCTTCAAGTTCAGCACGTAGTTCACGGTTTTCTTCGAGAAGTTGTCTCTGTTGCAGGGCATTTTTGACTCGATAGACAAGTTCATCAGGCTCGAACGGTTTAGTCAGCATGTCGTAAGCGCCTTTACGCAGTGCCTGAATCGACATATCGACTGTAGCGTAGGCAGTGATCATAATGACTGGTATGTCGTTTTGTTTTATTTTTATTGCCTGTAATACTTCAAGCCCGCTCATACCAGGCATTTTAATATCACTTATAACCAGATCCCAAGCCCCGGCTTTAAATTCCTCTACCGCCTTTTGTGGGGAAGTGTATGATCTGGGCAGGTAACCGTGATCAAGCAGAATCTGTTCCATCATGCGACAGAGGCCTGCTTCATTGTCAATCAGCAAAATACGTTTTTTGTCAGTCACTTATATTTCCTCCCGCTCGATTGGCAGCGTGACTGTGACGCACGTTCCCTTGCCAACGGTGCTATCAATGTGTATTTCGCCACGATGCTGTTCAATTATCTGTCTTGATATCGCAAGGCCAAGACCGGTTCCTCTAGCTTTGGTAGTATAGAATGGCTCGAAAATCTTCTCCAGGCTTTCATCAGGAATTCCGCAACCGCTGTCGCTAAAAGTTATTTGTAAATGCCTATTGTCGACGGCTTCAGTACTCACAGTCAGATTTCCGCCGTCCGGCATGGCGCCGCCAGCGTTCAGAATTAAATTTATAGCTACCTGACGCATTTGGTCGCCATCAAGTTCCACAAGAGGCAGATCTTTGGCGAGAGAAGTTTTAATTATTATGCCGCGCATGTCGGTATGATTTGCAGCAAAATCAACAATCTGCTTGAGTAGATCATTCAAGTCTGTCGGTTCAAGTGTTGGACGTGGTGTTCTGGCGTATGAAAGAAGATCCTGAACAATTTTCTTGCAGCGTTTGCTTTCACGCTTTATTTCGTGAATATACTGATAATTTGGGTCATCTTCTCCCATCTTGCTTTCAAGATATCCCGCATAACCCAATATTACACCAAGTGGGTTGTTTATTTCGTGAGCGACACCTGATGAAAGTACACCCAGTGATGCCATTTTACCCTGTTGAGCAAGGCTGCTTTCCAGTTCTTTGTTCCGCTGTATGATATCTGCCATACGATTGAAGGCACTACCCATCTCT
>CAJBRY010000589.1 GCA_903958085.1 uncultured Geobacteraceae bacterium | reverse complement strand
GTTCATTGCCATAAATGCGGCATCACACTGAAGTGCCTTGGAATAATCTTTAACGAGTTCTTGAAAGTAGTCAGGGAAGACTTCAAAAGGAAATCCAACCTGCGGGAAGCTATTGGCGGCTTGTTGCTCTTGTTCTGAATCATCATTAGATGAAGGTGATATAGGTTCAACATCCAATACAGCTAGAATCTGCCGTTTCAACTCATCCAGACCAGATTTAACGTGCAAATCGTTTGCATCGGTCCCAGTGCTGCTATCTGGGAAAATCGGTTTCATCAAGTAACCATTGACAGACAGAGCGGCGGCTTGTGCCGCATCTTCACCATTACCAACATCAGAAAGAATGATGATTCTAGCCGCCGGATAATTTTGGCGTATTTGCAATGCTACTGCTTTCAGGTTATGGCATGACAGAGCGGCTACACCTACGCAATCCATAGCAAGCGAACCAGAAAGTGTTGTGCTTACACCTTCGCCGATAACAAACAGGTCAGCACCTTCTGACG
Organism: uncultured Geobacteraceae bacterium; assembly: GCA_903958085.1. Taxonomy (GTDB): domain Bacteria; phylum Desulfobacterota; class Desulfuromonadia; order Geobacterales; family Pseudopelobacteraceae; genus JACRCG01. The sequence continues at coordinate 2,373 of CAJBRY010000589.1, read as the reverse complement.
GTCTACCTGTCATCCAGTAGCAACCTGCTTTTTGCCCGCCATAGAGAGCGGCTTTCTTGCCGCTTTCGTCTATCATCTCAATACTACTGATTCCGTTTTTACCGCCTATGGGAACAACCAAAATTGAGCCTGTCAGTGGTTGCCCTTTGGTTTTCGGGTGATAACCGATAACCTCTGATACGGCGGCAACATCTAACTGCTTAATGGTAAGGGTTGCACTTACCTGCTTATAATCAAGATAAGGGTGTGCCTTAACTGACTTTGCAGCTTTCCATAATTCAACAGCAACCCCTGCGGCACGTTCACGTTCTTCTGCAAGTTCTTGGTCTGCTTTCGCTCTCTCCTGTTCAATACGCCTCTTGCGCTCTGCAATATCAGTAGCAGAGAGTTTCACGCCGGAATCAAAGAAGAATACTTCGGGCTTATCCATCGTTGTCCAGTTGTGAACCATGCCACCAGTGCCATCAGTAAAGAGCTTTATTCTGCCATTCCCATTTTTGGGATGTTTACCATCAGCGTCTGTTTGGTACCATTTGCCGTCAGTCGGGACTTGCTTAAATGCAATGCCAATCTTACTGCATATGTCCTCTGCGGTGTTCATAGCCTAACCTCCGCAAGGTCAATCCGCTCTAACTCGATTAGCAAGAAGTTAATGCAATCTGTAATCTGTTGGGTGATTCGATCTTGATCGATTTGATCAGTCTTTTTGATCGCACCAATGAGGTTGTCACGCAGTGGTTTAGTTAATATTCTAGTGCTTTTCATAGGTCTACCCCCCGTGCCTGTCGATGCTCATAAATTGCCTTGTCAACAAAACGACTGGCGGATATGAACGATAAAACAGGACATTGGTGATTCAGAGAATAGGCTCGGCGGGCTTCAAATAACTCCTCGGTAGCTTCGAAGCGGAAGTCTAGGGTCTGGGCGTCTCTGGGGGATGGAGTCCCTGTGAATCCGACGGCAAATAGGAATTTCGTTTCATTTCTGTCGGGAATGGTGATTGTGAGTGTATTTGTCATTGTAAGCATGGTTTACACCCCCGCCGATTGACGGGATACAAGCCACGTCTCGATTTCAGCAGTCCTGTAGCCAACAGCCCCGGCGGATAATTGAATTCTCTTCGGGAAGTCGCCAGCACGTTCAAGACGCCAGCAGGTTGTTTTTGATAAGCCTGTTTTCTTGGGAAGATCGCGAGGACGGGTGATTTCTTCGGTTGCTCGATGGAGCATAAGGGAAAGTCTGTTATGATTCTTCGGCATGAAAATACCTCCAAAATTTTGATTGAGTTTGTCCGGTTCGCACCGCGCAGTTTCAATCTAATTCAAGAGGTTTCATTACGTCCACCTATGCAAAAACATTTAATTACGCCTAGGTGAACGGGTTGTCTTTCTCGTCCGCAAATATTTTACCGTTTAATATATCACCACCATAAACAGCACTCATGACTCCGATTAAAGCAGGAAGTGTAGCTGCTTTTATCAAATGGATATACTCTTTGTTTTTTCGATAATAAGTCAAGTCTGCGTCAATAGTCTTATCTGATACACCCTCTTCTTCAGCGATTTGGTATAAAGCATCAAATGACTTCATATTTAATTCTCGCAAAGACGTGTATTGCTTAAATACCCTGATTCGCCTATCATTAACCTTTGTGTCAAGATTTTCTATTAAAAATCTTATTAACTGTGGCTCTTTGGGAAGTTCATCTTTCCGTGGACGCCCCCGCTTTCTACAGCCAATCTTGTCTGCAATCAAATCCCAGCTTTCATCTGGTATATCTTGAAAGCGTCGCTTTCGGATTATAGCTGCGAGTTTGTTCCAGTCTTTGTCATCCATAACATTCGTCTCCTAAGAGCGATAAATTTATGCCGCCTTGCGCTTCCCCGTCTGTATGTTAACAACATTAGATGTCGAGCCACTGATAATGGATAGTAGTTTTCTTTCCCATGCTTCAAGTGCCATCTGTTTTTCCTTATCATAGCGGTTAAGGTTATAGGTACGGATAATGCCCTGCTTTGTGTGGTTCAGCACGGCGTCTATAACCTCATCCATAAATCCAAGCTGAGACATAAAGGTTGCCGCAGTTCTTCTCAGGTCGTGTGGAGTGAAATCAGCAACACCTAACATATTTTCAGTAACAGGCTTGCCTTCTTTGTCAAATACTGGTTTGCCGTTAACCAAAACCGGAATAGCCATGTTTCTTCTGACAACATGAGCAAGAGCATTAACGGCAATACCCTGAATTTTCTTTGTGTGTGGGCATGGAAATAAATAGCCCTTCGGTTTCATCTTTTTGGTTTTTTTGTCCAACACTTCAAGTTCACCAATCAGATTGATAGCCGTGTCAGTCAGAAACACTCGGTGTGCTTTTTT
>CAJBRY010000588.1 GCA_903958085.1 uncultured Geobacteraceae bacterium | reverse complement strand
GCTGGACTACAGGATGAAAAACTAATATTGTTAATTCAAGTCAATACTACAGAATCAATACTCAAGATAATTACGGCAAGGCTGCCAGCTATTAGTACACATATTTTTAGTCCCCCTGGTATTTCCAAGGGGACTAAAAAGCCAGCGTATTAGGCAGACCAGACGCCATGAAGATTACATAACTCGCGGACAGTAATGTTTGTTGCTTCAACACAGAAAACTGTGGTTGCAACTTCACCAGGTTTCAAAAACTGGCGGTAGGCTTTTCCATCAGCTATCAACTCGATCCACTCAATATAGTGGTTTTCCTCCATAGGATGAGCCACACTGCCAACAGTTACCTTATAACCACCTTCAACTTTTTCAACAACCGGCAGATGTTTTTCTTTGGCAGCATCAACGGTATTTTCAAGCAACAAAGCCATTTCTTGACCACAGCATTTCAGAGTACCTCCACCAGCATGAATTGCTTCTACAATGTTGCCGCAGATGTTGCATTTGTAAACTTCAAGTAATTTTGCCATTGGTTATTTCTCCTTTAATTCAATTTATTTCAAATACGACTGATATTGTCCTTTATATCCATTTTAATATTATTTGCAACAAAAAAATGGAGACACATTTCTGTGTCCCCATTCCATTCAATCTAAACAGATTAAAAATAAATCTTATTCACGGCCACCTGCAGCAGCCCATTTCTCAAGCATTGGAGTTGTGACTGACTTAGGACGCTCAAGAGCGTAGCCCAGGCCACGATCCCAAGTGATGTTAGCCATGCAACCTAGGGCGCGGCCTACACCGAAGAGAACGGTGTAGAATTCAAACTCTGTAAGACCGTAGTACATCTGGATAACGCCAGACTGTGCATCAACGTTCGGCCATGGGTTTTTGGTTTTGCCATGCTCTGTGAGAACGCCAGGGGCAACTTCAAAGATCATAGCGATAACTTTGAACAGTGGGTAATCTTTGAGCCCAGCAGTATTCTGGCAGAATTCACGCTGTGAAGTATAGCGTGGATCTGTCTTACGGAGAACTGCGTGACCGTAACCAGGAATAACCTGACCGGCATTGAGAGTATCCCAAAGAGCTGCTTTGATGAGTTCTGCAGTAGGCTCTACATCTTTGCAGTATTTTTCCTGGAACTTGAGAGTCCAGTCGAGAACTTCCTGATTTGCAAGACCGTGCAGAGGGCCGGCAAGACCGTTCAGACCGGCAGAGTATGCATAGTAAGGATCAGACAGAGCGGAGTGAACCAGGTGAGTAGTGTGGGCCGAAACGTTTCCGGACTCGTGATCGGAGTGCAGAATGAAGTACATACGTGCAACATCTTTGTACTCTTCACTCTGGCCGATCATATGGGCAAAGTTAGCACCCATGTCGAGGGTTGGATCGATAGCAATCTGCTTATCGTTGCGATATTTCAGGTTGTAAATAAATGCTGCAATGATTGGAATACGAGCAACGATATCACAGGCATCTTCATACACATATTCCCATGCAACCATTTTGTTGAATTTGCCTGAGTTGTAGAAACCTGCAAACTTGGAATCTTTCTGTAGTGCCAGCATGGCAACGGAGAGCATTACCATTGGATGACTATCACGCGGCAGTGCACGGACAGCATCAAAAACATACTGTGGAACAACCTGGCGTGTTTTCCACTCTGCAACAACTTCAGCGACCTGAGCATCAGTCGGAACATCTCCAGTAAGAAGCATGTACCAGAATGACTCAACAGTAGGATAGGCAGAGCCAGGAGCTTTAGGAAGTGCTGCAAAGGTTTCTGGGATGGTCTTGCCACGGAAACGGATACCTTCCTGCGGATCCAGATAGGAGATATCTGTTACAAGTGAACGGATATCACGGGCACCACCGATACATTGATCGATAGTGACTTTGTCGATAACAACTTGACCAAATTCTTTGACGAGCTTGGCGGTACGGGGGCGGTGTTCCTCGATCTTCAGCTTGAGCGTGTCTTTCAGGGCCATGTTTTTACTCTCCTTTTTTTTGTTGTGGGGTTTAACCCAGATAAAAAGCTTATTCGGCTTCTTATACATCTAAGCAGTTTTTTGTGTGGGGGGAATCGAAACAAATTTCAGTATGCCGTATACGAATTTTGTACAGCTGTTATACTCGACCGTATACAAGAATTGCAACAAAAATTTTGCATAAATATTTCGACATAAAATCAGTTCAAAATTACCAGTTCATCACTGGAATATGTAAGCAGCTTAAGACCTTCAAGGCTCAAATAATATGTATTCTCTATGCCTATTGCACCTTCTCCGGGAAATACTACTTTCGGTTCAAAAGCAAAAGCCATTCCTGTTTCAAACAGCATCTGATTAAATCCTCGGGCAATAAAAGGATATTCATCGATCTCAATACCGAGGCCGTGCCCGATAAACGATACCTGAGATCCTTTCCCACCCATAAAACTGTCAGCGTAACCCATTTCAACCGCACGCTTTAAACAGATGTCATATAGATATCCCCAACTCATTCCGATTTCTATAGTGCGCGTCATTAACTCCTGAATTTCACGCATATCGTTGTATGCTTTTTGTAATTTGTCCGAAAGCTTACCAATTGAGAACACCCTGGTTTGATCACTAAGATATCCATCTACGCACCCGCCAAAATCAACAATAACCGGTTCATGCGCTTCAATCTGCTTCAAACCTGCTCCCTGACCAAATGATGTATTCAAACCTAATCCACCAAGAGGCGTGTCAGAATATGAGGGTACAGCGGTGTCAGTGCCGGAAAATATCTGAGCATAAAATAGTTCCGAGTTAAAACCTCGCATCCGAACGAATCCCTGATGTCCATCCTTGCGGGCTGAATATTCAAGTTCAGCTGCCAATTCTAGATCAGTCATACCTGCACGGATTATTTCTTTAGCACGTCGGTATACCCGGTCTACCTGATCTGCGGCATCCTTCATAAGATGAATTTCATAATGCGACTTGATCATTCTGACTTTACGGATCAAAGGAGTAGCATCTGAAAACTGAGCATTCGGATATAGAGAACGATATCGCTCAAAAAAGTTTACTGGCAATACATCCAGCTCCATCCCGATCGTCTTTGGTGAATCATATCCGTATTTATCAAGAATTGTTGGAATATCCTTCATAGAATTAAACGGAATTACTTCCCTTAAGCCTGATTCCATTCGGGCTCGCAATGCATCCTTGCGAACCATGAATAATGGCTGACCGGATGCAGGAACATATAGATTTCCGCTTTGTACTGTTCCGGTAAAGTAAAATAGATCCGCATTCTGGATAATAATTATTGCATCAAGTGACTCAAGAGCCATCTGTTCCTGAAGTTTGCTACAGCGATATTCGAGTTCAATAGCCGGTGTAAGACGCATTTAAACTACACTCCTAAGCAAATATTTTGTGCTGGATTATAAACAAGATGGCTAAAGATGCAAGCAAAGCCATAAATCTGAATTACCAATCAATTGACCAAACCCAACAAATTGTCTACTATCCTAGGTCTGACTTCAAAGGATCTAAATAAATTTTCCATTCACGGTGGCAATATAATTTATGCATGATTATCCATATACAATTACAATCTCCTCGGAAAAGGGGGGCGTCGGCAAGACAACACTGGCAACCAATCTGGCTATTTATCTGAAGGCAATGCGCGAAGATCTACCTGTCACAGTTTTTTCATTCGATAATCACTTCACAATAGACAAAATGTTTGAGCTTCAGAAACGGGATGATGATGTTCCTGATGTACACGCCCTTCTAATGGGGGCTAAAGCCAGTGAAGTTGTTCAGACCGGTCAGTATGGTGTTGGCTATATCCGCTCTTCCACCGAACTTGGCGACATCCATGAACGATTCAAAGGGCCAATGACCTTGACGCGAATGTTGGCGGAATCAGGCATTTCCGGAATCGTCATCATTGATACACGGCCTGACCTCAATATACTTACTCAGAATGCACTTTATGCGGCCGACCGTGTTCTTATTCCGGTTAAAGATCTGCCAAGTCTTGAAAACTGCAAAAACATCTTCGCGTTGTTCGATCAACGAGGCATTGACAAAAAATCACTGGCACTAATCCCATGTCTCATCGACTCGCGAATTAAATTTGACGGGATTTTCAAGGATCAGAAAACACTTCTTCGCGCAATTGCGGTCAATCGCGGTTACCGCTGCATGGATTCATATATATCTAAAAGTCCGAAAGTTGAGAGTCTGAATACTAACCCGGACGGCAAAATTTATCCGATTCTTACCCATGCCCGTGGCACCGAGGTACACAGCCAGTTTATGGAGATAACCCGTGACCTTTTGAGGAGTGTCGATGCTACAAAAGAAACACGTGCCTGCCTTTATCACACCTGGCTCCTTGAAAAAGAGGCCAGCAAGAAAGAATCATATCTTGCGCGCCTTGAAGGACTTGCGGAACGTTGTTTAATCTGTGGCGCACTTTTGGCAGAAAAACCGGATGACCGTAGTTTTTATTTTGAAACATCTGACCGCACCGCACGGGGCTTTCTTCATGGACACTGCGTGAGCAGTATGCTCTGCTCGACACTTTATAGCTTGCAGGAAAATGATTCGACTTTTGACGCTGCCAAAATGCTTGTTGCCGACAAAGCCAACAAGACCGTTTCATTGCTACAACCGTTATTGATTGAAGGCGGATCGCCAATGCTGGACTATCGACAATTCAATATGACCGGGGAACAACAGCTTCAGAAAAATGTTGATATGCCTGGATTTGATGCTGGAGAATTTAACGGTACGCATGACCGTTTGTATCTGCTGTTAAATGAGGCTCTGGCAGGATTTGAGGGGGAATTGCGCAAGAACAGCTGGCTAGCGGTTTATCCTGTGGATGCAGGCAATCCTGAATCCGTTCTGCATGAAGAATCTTATAAAACCATCCACCGACTGCAGAAACATTTTGCAGAGACGATCAAACAATCTACTTGACAAGCTCTGAAACAGAAACCAGTTTCACACCTTGATCTGCAAGTCCTGGCAGCGCTGCAGCAAGTGCTGCAATCGTTGTCGGATGCGGGTGACATATCGCAATTGCGGAGCCTTTTTTCCTTGCATGACTAACCGCCTGATTGAGCTGCCCAAGAATGTACCCACGCTCCTGTTCGTTATCCAGAAACACATCCCTCTTTGCGGCTTTAATCCCAAGCTGTTTGGCAATCTTCAATCCCGAACTATGCGATGAGGTTATGCTGTCTACAAAGAACAGATTGTTTTTTTTCAGTATCTGAAGCACTGCCAACATCTTTTCTGACTGTTCGGTGAATTCAGAACCCATATGGTTATTTACGCCTTTTGCGTCTGGAAAACGCTGCACAAAACCGGCAACCCGATCCTGCAACTCTTCTGTTTTCATTCCGACCAGAAGACCATTAGATTCCAAACGCCTCTCCGGCCATTCTTTCGACTGCATCGGAATATGTATCATTATTTCTATCTTGCTGATTGCCGCAAGAGAGGCAACATCCTTATCAAAACGCTGACCTGGAATTATTGCAAAAGTTAGCGGAAGCTTGATTGCCGCAAGGGAACGTGCCTCAGTCAAACTATTGCCCATATCGTCGATAATTATCGCCAGTTTGGCAGAGTCATTGCCACCCATATTTGGTTTTAAAGGTTTTGCGATTATTGGAGTTGATGGATAAACATTTTGCCCGTCCTGTTGAGGTTGCGAAGCAGCGGGCAATTCAGGATTTGTAGGCTGCGGAATGGATGCATCCGGCACGACAGGCTTTTCACGAACCGGCAGTTCAATTTTTTGAGACACATTTTCTATGTTTTGTGGCGAAAGCAGGTAATAACCGGCTACTAACGCAATTATCAGAGCCAGAATTACAAGCGCCGCCACCCGGGAACCGGAATTACTTTTACGCAATCTGTTCCTTGGCGGAGGGGCCATTATTTTCCAACAGCAGCAGGTTTTTTCTTTTGTCCGGCTGCGTTTCCGCTCTGTTTCTGTTTCAATAACCAGTGTGCAACCAGTATATAATCATCCAGATAATCCTGTTTTCCGTCTGTGTTTAAATCATATTGCGGTTTGTTGTTTTTTAGAGGTTTAGCCAAATAAGCATCCAGTTCTGCAACCGACAGCGAAGCAAAACCGGCATTTGCTTTATCAAGCATAGGTACGACTATTAGCGGAACGTCAATGTCTTCACTCTTCAAAATAATGGAGAGACGTACATCTGACTTACCTTTTTGAGGCAAAGCATCAACTTCCCACTTAATATCGGAGAGACGCCTGATAGCTTTCATATTGGCGCCCCTAAAGGAAAAACTGGGGGAGTCGGTTTCACTTGGCAAGTCTAGTGAAACAGTCACAACTTTTTTTCCATCCGATACGGCAATTTCAGGCAACTGAACTATTCCGGCAACCTTACCATCGCTATTTTCAAATAGTTCTGAAAATCCTTTGAGAGATCTGGAACCTTTATAATCACGGAAACTCGATAAAACACCCTTAGTAGATTGTAGCTTTTGCGATTTTTTTACCTCTTTAGCAGCAGGTATAGGCTCTTTTGATTCTGTAGCGGGCTTTTTTGATTCCTGTTCAGCAGATTCGGACTTTTTCTCATCGACCTCTTCCTGTTTTTTGAGCTCGGCTTTCGGTTCAGGCTTTTGTGGAACTTCTTCAACGGCTCCAAAATTCCCGACAGAAGTACGACTTGCAGAGCAGGTTATTATATCCTTGCCGCCATTAGTGCCAGAACAACTCCAACTCCAAGGACCGTTGCCGGAAACAGCTGAAGCATTTCCGGAACTACACAAATTTGTTGTAGGAATTGATGTAAACGATGCACCACCCGATGAACCGCATGCTGCATTTTTTGAAACAACGGCAGTTGTTCCAGTTGTTCCAGTTGTTCCAGTTGT
>CAJBRY010000587.1 GCA_903958085.1 uncultured Geobacteraceae bacterium | reverse complement strand
ACGGTTTGGGAGAACAGCAGCGGTTTTAGGCCGCTGCTTCTGCCTTGTTGGACCCTCGTTAAGTCCCTGTATTAATCCTGAAAAATGTCGTTGCAGGGGCTATAGACAATATTCCGATTACAAGTAATGCCGATAAAATAGCGTCATTATCAAGTCCGCTATTCAATTCAAGGATGATTGTTACAACAACAAGCAATACCGGTGATAAAACTCCCAGTAGGTATGCAATTATTCTCTTTTTATCGGATACTATTTTTCGATGAGGAATCCAGTATAAACAGCCAACAATTCCAAAGGCTATTCCGATCCAGCGCCAAGTGGTGGAAACTGTGTCAGGGCCTATACCGAAAACTCCGGTTGTGAAACCCCAAAGAATCAACAGAGCGCCAATTATCCGTGTGGCTATTGTCAGCAATTTTGCGATTATTTTCATTTTCTCTTGTCCAACGTGGTGAGCCTTTTCTTCCTTACTGCTCCACCAGTTTACTTCTCCGACGCTGAACACAGCACCAGTAAACTCCTCTTCGTTTTAGCTGCCAGCGTTGCCACGTTCCTGCAACTTCGGGCACCTCCGCCAGCAGAATCGACATACTCTTCGGTTTTTCTATGCCTTTTCGTCGTCCAACGTGTATGAGGCGCAGCGGCGCGGCCTTATCGCGTCCGTCTGCCGCCGAGAGTTGGACATTCTTGTTCTTAGGTTGCTTATTTGGGGTTATTGACTACGCCCATGAACAATATGTTTCCAGAACGCCTATCTTGTATCAAAAAGATAAATGGATGGTCTGCACGAAACTCTTTTGGTGGACCTATTGAAGGAGTTGCGGCGCTTTTCATTCCGACGTGTGATTCCGTTGCAGCAGCAGCTTCAGTCCCTTCTTCATTCACATCTATGAATGCCTTATGAATTACGTCGCTTAAATAAAGTGATTTAGTGCCATCCATTCCCGAGAAATCTGCTGAATTGTTGAAAGCGTTTGTCATTCCCATTGAAACAAGCGTTTTTGATAGATGAGACTCAGAATTAATTTTGAATTTAGGGAGGTACATCTTCACATCTGTCCTGTCAGAGTAGGACGACCATGAACGGAATGTATCCTTATTGAGTGATCGCACAACTTCGTTCATCTGCTTATGATTTTTGGGTAGAATTATCTTCATAGATACATCATATCCAATATACGGCAAGGTAACGGCCTGAAACAGGTTGTTCTCCATATATTCAACCTGACTTTGCTGAAACATCATTGGAACCTTGATCTTGTCTTTTGGAGATCGCCAAAAAGTATCGACTTTTGTATTTACCTTTTTGAACGGGTGAGACCACCTTCCTTGAAAATATATTGCATTGGTCAGTATTAGTCTTGTCTCTACAGCTTTTATCGTATCTGCTGTAACTAATTCGCTGATTTTATTGTTAGTCTCATGCTGCACCCAACCATTAATTTTCTTGGCGGCATCTTCGGCTTTTTTGAAATTTACCCGATTAAGCTTGGATCCATAATTGTTCGCAATCAGATCTGTATAGTTTTTCGTGAAAGCGTGATCTTGCTGCATCCAAAGAGCATTTGCAATTTTCAGCTCTGCCGTTCCCCTTTGTCCAATCATCTCCAATCTCTTCTGATTTGCATTAAAAGCTGAGTGAATGTTTGTTTTTACCAAATCAAAGTGAAGTACTTTTGCCATCTGTCTTTTAGTTTGTCCGCGTGCGCCTGCATAGGTCATGGCGAGTGAAGATGTGATGCTATATGGAGAGAAGAATATATTATT
>CAJBRY010000586.1 GCA_903958085.1 uncultured Geobacteraceae bacterium | reverse complement strand
CTGGTATTGTCGGTAACGTCAGTTTGTCTAAAAACCACTCAAACTTACTGAAATTTGACTAAATATGCTTCGATTTAAGGCGATATTGTTTTTTACGTGGGAATATTCATCCTGAAAAAATATCTTCCAGAAATCGCTTGTTTTTGACTTTATGATTGTCAATAAAATTGGAAAAATTAGGGCGAGTTTTTTCAGGTAAGTTAAGAATACTTCAATCCCTAAAATATTAATGAGTCTTCGGAGATTATACGCAACAAAGATAAATCCGACATCTGCACTGGCTCTTAATTTTCCCTTCTTTGTAATGATGTAATTGTATCCCCATTGTCGTTTTATCGTTCCATACGGATGCTCTACTATGGCTTGCCTTTTCTTGTAAAGCTCTGGATTGGCTTCTACATATTTTCTGTTCAATGCTACATTTTCTGCGTATTCGCTGCGCTCGATTACTCTGCCATCTTTATTTGTTGTACATTTTTTTCTTACCGGACATGTTTTACATTGACTTGTTTTGTATTGTTTCATCTTAACGGAATCCCTGTATTTCCCTCTGTTTCTATCGTACCATTTTCCATTGCTGTGCAGTTCATGTCCTTGCGGACATATGTAAAAATCTTTTGGTTTTACGTAGATAAAATTCACTACATCATATGCTGTATCCGGTGCATGACTGCTGATTTCCGGAATAGCTACTATTGGCGTTACTCCTAATTCTTGGGCTGTCTTTAATTCACTTCCTGTATGATATCCTTTGTCGTATAATATGGTAAAATCTGTTTCCTTTAAAATCGTAGCTGTTCGCTTTACCATATCACCCATCGCCTTACTGTCATTGTTGTTGGTTACTTTGTAATCTATCGGAATATTATGTTTACTATCTACTGTGGTCTGTACATTATACGCTACTTCTGTTATATTATTCCGTACGATCATCTGACGGCTTTCTGGATCAGAGGTTGAGATTTGTTCTGTTTTACTCTCATGTAATTGCTGTTCCAACTTTTTATAATTCTCTCGTCTTTCTGTATGCTTGGATATTTCTGCCTGAACTGCCTCTTTTTTATCTCCATCTTGCTGTGATAATAGCTGATTATATTCTTCAAGCTTGCGATCTATATATTCTACATGACGATCTATTTTACTCTGATTGTAATTATTCTTCTTACTGTTTTGTGCTCGTAGTTTCGTACTGTCTCCTGCAAGTAATTTGCCTCCTATCAAATCAAAATGCTTTGCCAACTGAACCGTTGCACGGAATACTTTTTTTATCGATACCGGATTATCTCTCCTGAAATTTGAAATCGTATTATGATCGGGTTGTAGGCATTTCATCAGCCACATTACCTCGATATTCCGCTTACATTCTCTTTCCAAATCTCGGGACGATCTTATGTGATTCATGTATCCATAAATGTACAGCTTCAGTAGATCTGCAGGATGATATGCAGGGCGACCATTATCAATAAAATCCATTCTAAATCCATAATCTTTTAAAGAAAGGGAATTGATAAAGGCATCGATTACTCGCGTCTCATTCGTGGAGTCCAGAGCCTGATCGATCGATACTGGAAAAAGTTGTAATTGCTCTCTGTTTTGTCCTTGGATGAATTTCATATATCGAAATTAAAAAAATATGAAATCTCGTTTCCTTTTTCTTCAATTTTATTGTCAACAAAAATATTAACAAAGAAGGAAGTTTTTAGACAGTCTGACGTTTTCGGTGTTGGTGCTGTTCTTTTAGCCTTAGACTTACGCGCATGGGCTTTAGCCCTAGCGTAAAATATAAAAAGAATTGCACT
>CAJBRY010000585.1 GCA_903958085.1 uncultured Geobacteraceae bacterium | reverse complement strand
CTGAAGCAGAAAGAGAATGATGACAAACAACCAGCTTGCCCTTGCTGCAACCACAACAGTCTGACATGACAACAAGATTTCACCCGTTGGGCGAACTAGATAGGTACAACAGAGAAATAACGCAAGGGCAGCAGTGACAGCTGCTGCGACTCTGAACCAGAAGCGGTATTCTGTATCAAAATGAGGTATTGATGAGATATTGATATTAAAATTTTGGTCTATTGAGGCGACTGCTGAATCATTGCTGCATTTTTCATTGCTAATAATACCATTTTTCAAAATCTGCTGTGAGCAGAGCATTTCCTGATCCCATGAATAACTGACGGAATCGTTAGCAAGAGTAATTCTGCTGATTTCATATTTTCCCAGACTTGCCAATGGCGGTATTGTTACAGACTGCAACCTGATACGAGGCAACTCTATTGGATAAATGCTTTCTGTGCCGTCATTGTTACCTATCTCGAAAAATATTTTAGATATGTCGTTATTATCGTTGCCAACTACAATTATATTGCGCTTTCCTCTTTCCAAGGTCTTAGTCTGAATAACTAATGTAGCAGATTCGTATTTACTGTATATAAAGACAAAAATAGCGACTACTAAAGAAAGTAACAGACACAGCAAACACTTACTTTTGAAGACTGCTAAGTTCACGCAGCAGTCTCCTTTTGTAATAAACGTTTTATAAGAAGAGTTATGATTAGCAATGACGCAGGATAATAAGTTAATATGTTCCTGAACACTCCTTCGAAAAACCTATTATTGTCAGAATAAAACGCGACAAAAACATACACCGACAGGAAGAACAGAAGGTAGAAGCCTATTACCAAAAGCATAAGAGACAGTTCTCTATCGAATTTTCCATAAAACAACAACATTATTGGAATAAAAATAAAAATCACATTGAAATTCTGAAGTTCTATAATGGTTCTAAGGTACTCCCAAATCATTATGGGTCTAAAAACAATCGTACTATATCTTTCATCAATACCGTATCCTAGTTTATGAACATATCTGAAGATCATCCACGGCACAATCAGCAGATAAGGCACAAACAACGAAACAACTAAAGAAATTTTTGGATATTTCCCCTTTCTCACTTCTGTCCAGACAACATAACAAGATGCAATAAAAAGTGGAATGGCGATGAACATTCCCTCTCCCTTCAAAAACATCGCACACACTGCAAACAAACCAATTAGAGGTAAATATGCCCATCGCCCTCTTATAACGTTCTGCATGGCATTTAATGCAAAAAAAATATAAACCGCCAATGGCAAATCGCTTAAAATGTCAGTAGCATGTAGTGACATCAGCGGAGAACTTAAAAATATTGTTACTAGCAGCAACGAAATTATTCTGTTTGTATCTCTGAGGGCTACAATGTACAAAAAGACTACAGCACTAATGAGATAGGCTGGCATCCATATTTTTACAAGAACCTCATCAAAACTGCCAATCCATAGGGCAGTCCACATCTGTGCTAAAGGATTGAATGGCGGGTAGTTGCCTGAACTATGGATTATTCCCCTGCCAAAAAAGTCATATGCAGATGGATCCAGTAACAGGCTATTTGAATAATAAAATACTTTTGCCCGAACGGACCAGTTCACGTACGCATCAAAAGTATAAATCGGTCTTAGATATGTTTCCGTAAAAATGGAAACTAACTTCACGATTATCCATATTATACAGCTGGATTCTACGATATTCTTAATCAGCCTGAAGCGTCCAGTGCTTATAACTATTATGGGATCTCTATGAGACTCTAACAAATTGATATTTAATCTGTATATCCAGATTAAAAGGCAAATAATTTCGATAATAACAAGTGATGAAATTCCCGGCAGCTTAAGGGGTAATCCTGCCAGCCCCAATAAAAACATTTGTATGGTTATTAAAGCCATACCGAGCGGGTAAGCAAACGTACATCGTTCCAGCAGGCTAACACACCTATCTTCAGATAGAAGTAACGTGACAATAGAATAGCCAAGAATCGCGGGTAATATAATAGCAATGGCCACCATTATTCTTTAACCCTCAATAGATATGTATCAGGATTAAAACGATAATGGAGGACTAACTTTTCTTTGACCACATTAGCGGTATAAAATGAACCCGCCGCTTCATCAAACCACTCATTGCCATCAGACAAGACCACAATGAATTTTGAATCAGTGCTTTTACGCGACGGGAGCAAATAATATTGGAACCTCGCTGACTTTATATGCAACTCGTTGTTTCCCGCTGTATCATCAGGGTATATGGAGTAGTTGTCACGACCGATAAGAAGTTTGCACTGATTGATAAACATATAAAAATCATCATTTACAATCAGTTGTTTATAGTCATTATTCTTTCCATAAAATTGTGATATATCATTGACAAACCATCGATTCCACATAAATTCATTAACCACGCCATACACAATTCCACTACAAAAAAAAGAGATGACGATAGATTTTTTAATTGCCTCAATTAAGCTGTATTTTTTTTTCAGAGCGATTAGAGATACAAGCATTACCATTACGATAAAAAGGTAGATAAAGTATATGATAGAGGGCCTGACGTATACCAAGCCATTTATGGTGCTCTGAATTATGGATTCAGGCCATATTATATCAGAAGCCATTATTGCCATTAGTGAAAGAATCGCATTGAGAAGGCGTTGTCAGTGATTATCATAAGATGTTTTTTTTGCTATCATCAGCCTAAAATCCCATGGTTGCATGGAAACTGGAATTTTGATAAGACCGGGGAAACACCCTCCCAGGGGATCCAGCCAGCCTTCAAGATTAAGGTCTGTGGTTTCGATATCTTGATAATTTATTTCAAAAACTTTGGCAATATTCTCCGCCAATATAGCTTGCGTACAAAAGAAAATCATTGAAACACCAAGACGATGCAAAATGGCACGGGTTAATTGAAAACACCATTTTTGTACCCTGAACAGTATGGGTGACAATAATGCCTCCGCCACCACCAAGTGCCCCCCTGGACGTAACTTTGATCTTGCCTCCGAAAGTATTCCTTCCAAAGTTTTGATTGATTCGTGAAGGTTATTCCCGCTGATGTGGTGCAAAACCAGAACAAAAATAATTACGTCAACCGAGTCGTTTTCTATTGTGCACATGTCTCTTGCGTCACTTACTATTTTAGTGACTCTGGCATCACTGATACTTGACAGCATATCAACCGACACATCCATAACAAGTATCCGACTCGGCCTGTCCAAATCATAAGCAAACATTCCCCCGTTTCCAACGTCAAGAACAACCCGGTCAGTTATGAGAGGATTTATTCGTTCTTCTATCTGCTCATAGATTATTTTCCACGAATCCGAGGCTTTATGATATTTTTCGGAAATTCGGTCAAAGTGTTTTTGTTCACGGTCTTTCATCCTCTAATACTCCATTTCAGAGTTTATCACCGCCATTTGTAATATCACCTACATTTCTACTAATTAATTTTTGATTATTTTCTGTGAAAAATTGTTCTCTAAAAACCGGATCATCCATCCAGTAATATCCAAGAAACAACCCGCTAAAAATCACAGGCAACCTCGAGTGCATACTTTGAAAAAAATATTTGAAAGAAGGTAAACGGAGCTGTAAGGAGCGCTTCCCGAACAATGACTCCCCCAATAATGACAACGCATCGCCCATAGACAAATATTCAGTTTCAGCAAGATATGTGCAATTTAAACCCAAATCTGTCGTCACACATTTTAAAATCGCATGAGCCAGATCATCGACGTGAATCAAAGAAATTTTTCCAGGAAAACCGATCCTGTGGAGTGGCACACCCTTTCTGATTAATTGTGCAAACTTTCTTAGGTGTGAGCCTGTTCTCATCCCTCTCCCATAAACATAGCCAGGGCGGAAAATGGTATAAGGCAAACTACTCTCAACAATTGATTCTTCAGCTCTCAGCTTGGACTTCCCGTAGTCAGTTCTGGGAAAACAAGGATCACAAACTTTTAGAGGTTCATTGCACAGGTCAGAAGGCGATCTATCCATGGCAGCAATTGAACTGATAAAAATAAAT
>CAJBRY010000584.1 GCA_903958085.1 uncultured Geobacteraceae bacterium | reverse complement strand
TGGGAAAGATGTTCGCAACCGGTGATGGCGTAAAGCAGGATTATGAAACTGCACGCACATGGTGGTTGAAAGCAGCCAACAAGGGGCATGCGGGGGCCCAGAATAACATCGGTGCACTGTATGAAAACGGTCATGGCGTAAAGCAGGACAACGTCGAGGCTGCAAAATGGTACAAGAAAGCTGCAACCCAGGGATTGGCTATAGCGCAGAATAACCTGGCGGCACTTTATGAATCGGGTGGCGGAGCTCCTGCAAACTATGTAGAAGCAGCTATCTGGTATCGTAAGGCTGCGGAGCAGGGGTATGCTGAAGCAATGAATAATCTGGCGTCCTTGTATGCAAACGGTCAAGGCGTTAAGCAGAATCAAAAGGAGGCAGCACTGTGGTATAGGAAAGCTGCAGAAAAAGGGCATCCATACTCGCAGTACGTTCTAGGAATGTTGTATGAAAACGGCAACGGAGTTAAACAGGATGATGCAGAGGCCGTAAAATGGATAAAAAAGGCTGCAGAACAGGGGATTGAGATGGCGCAGGGGGAGCTTGCGCTGCTTTATTTAACCGGTGGCAGAGGAGTTTCAAAAAATCCTGCAGAAGCTAAAAAACTGTTTCTGGCAGTTGCTGAAAAAGGTTCAGACTCAGCCATGTTCAATCTTGGTGTGATGTATGAGTCTGGTGCATTGGGAATAGCAGATACCCAACAAGCAATTGACTGGTATAGCAAGGCGGCAGCAAAGGAAAATTATGCTGCCATTTACAAACTCGGCGAGCTCTATCTGAATTCCACTCCGCCTGACTATAATAAAGCGCTTGAATGGTTTCTGAAGGGGGATGACATCGGGATTGCAGCTGCAACTTATCAGGCCGCAAAAATGTACGCTGCAGGGAAAGGCGTCGCTGCGAACGTTACGAAGGGTAACGAATTACTGGAAAAGGCAGGAAACAGAGGTTTCATAGAAGCACAAATAACTCTGGGGCGTCTGTATTCCTCCGAGAAGGGCAAAGACGGTGCACCTGATTACAAGGCAGCAGTTGAATGGTATAAAAAAGCCGCTGATCAGAACAGTCCGATTGCCCAGAACAATCTGGGCTATCTTTATGCGAGGGGTGTTTTGAATGGAGAAAAAGACGCAGAGGAGGCGGTAGCCTGGTATCGCAAGGCTGCAGGGAATGGCTATCCGCTTGCATTATTCAATCTTGCCTACCATTATCACAAAGGTTTGGGAGTTGAAAAAAGTGTTTCGCAATCTCTGAAATATTATCGTAAAGCGATTGATGCTGCTGGAACAGACGAGAATCTGCGCAGGAGGTCTGAAGCAGCTATTGAAGAACTCAACAAGATTTCTGCTGAAACAAATCAAAGCCAGAAGTGAGCAAAGCAAATTTTTTTTGAGACTCTTAAATTTGTTATGAGCGAGAAAGGTTTCAACGATTTCGATGAATAAAAAACGTGTCCAGATAATCATGAAAAGTTGTAACCGGCGCGACCTTGAGATGGAACAGGTCAGGCAATATCTTGAAGGAAATGGATATGAACTTTCAAGCAACGCTGAAGCCAGGCAGTTTGAAACACTCGACGATGAAAAGGTTGACACGAATGCAGACTTAATCATTTTAAGTACCTGTGCTTTCTCCTCAGTTACAGAAGAGTCCTCGCTTCATGATCTTCAGTTAATCCAAAGCAAGAAAAAGCCAACAGCAGAGATCATCGTCTGCGGTTGCCTCCCGGAAATAAACCCTGAAAGGCTGAATGCAATGTTTGGGGGCGCATCTTTTGGTCCCAGGGGTTATGACAAGCTTGATACGATTCTGAATGCTGAAACCAGGTATCAGGATTATCGACATAGCAACAGGGCGGCTTCGTACGCGGAGGATGTTTTTACCATTCAGATAGAGCAAGGATGCCCATGCAACTGCAGCTACTGTGCAATCAAGCACAGCGTTGGTTCACTCGTGAGTCTGCCTCTGGAAGAAGCGGTTGCGCAGTTTAAAAATGGACTGGACAAGGGATACAGCAGGTTCGTACTTATGGGGGACTGCTCCGGTGGTTACGGGCTTGACATTGGTGAGTCATTGGGAACACTCCTGAAGCGGATAGCCGCGTTTAATGGTGATTTTACAGTGTCCCTGACAGATATTGCATCATTTCATCTGCAGCACTGTTTTGAAGAAATAAAGCTTATGTGTGCCCAGAGAAGAATGCCTTCGTTGTATGTTGCCGTTCAATCGGCAAACAACCGTATTCTAGGCCTGATGAAACGTCAGTGCGACATGAGCAAAGTTCGTGAAATGCTGCTGGAACTGAAAACTCTGCATCCGCATATTGAGCTGGTAACTTCAATTATTGCCGGTTTTCCGTCAGAGACATTGGAGGAGTTTGAAGAGACTCTGGAATTTTGCAATGCAATCAGCTTTAATACTATTTATTGTCATGGGTATTCGGCAAGGCCTAATATTGTTTCTGAGAGTCTGCCCGGGAAACTGGCAGCTTCTGAGATTGAAAAACGGTGCATTATTGCAAAAGGGCGGCTTGGGAGTAAAATCGCGCTTGTTACGATTCCTGGAAAAGGTGGAACGGCATACGCCGGCAGTCGCTTCAAGGCGCTTTATAAGAGAACTACACATAAAATGTCACATTTATCCTGGAAAATCAAAGAAGCGCTTTCTCTCAGTTAGCCTCATAATGTCTGACAACACGATTATGTAAGAAGAGCTGATGGTTCAACCGGAAACTAAACCAGACAAGACTGTAGGCAATCTGATTACGATTACATCTAGTAATGTTATTGTGGCTGCTTGCGGTTTTCTCGCAAATATGTATGTTGCGAGGTTACTGTCAAAACCGGATTTCGGCCTCTTTAACACATTCACAGCTACTGCAACCATAATATCAATGCTCATCGATTTCGGCCTGAGCGTTGCGTTAGTTACATTTATCAAGCAAAACCGATATCCCTCTGAAGTAATCTACAAATCTGTCATATCATTAAAGCTGATCATCTCTGCAGTACTCTTAATGCTATCAATACCATTATTGTCAATATTTTATTCAAATTCATCTGATGAAAGACTATTTGTCCCGGTATGTGTAACGGTAGTTGCAGGCTGTATTCTCTCTTGCGTCTCAACAATACAAAGCTATATTCAGGCCAAAGAAGAATTTTGGAACTACTCGGTTCTGAATATTCTGCAAGGAGCTACCAAGCTGGTGGCGATAGTGGCGGTCGGGTTTATTGGCATGGTCACCCTGAATTCATTTTTCTTTGCTATGCTCTGCGCGGCTGTTGCGTCACTTCTGTTTGGTTTTATTCGAGTTCCAGTCAAGTTTGGGATAAAAATAGATTTAGAATGTATCAGCAAACTGTATGGCTATTCGTTATGGATCGGTATTTCATCGGTTCTTGGTCAGTTGGTAATGAGGCTTGATCTATACCTGCTCGGTTATTATAAAAAATTCACCGAATTGGGAATCTATTCTGCTGCATTTCAAATGGCAACTGTTCTGCCTATCATAACGACAAGCTTTATTTCTCTGATGCTTCCAAAGGTGGCCGCCTATACAACTACAGGTGAGAGAAAAAAATATGCTCTTCGCCTTTTCAGGTTGGCACCGATTATTTTACTGGCTTATATGGCAATATGCATAGTCGCCCAGCCACTAATGTCCACCGTCTTTGGAGACAAATACATTGATGCGGCTTCTCCATTTATGATTATGCAGTCCGTTTTTATGGCTGGCATTATTTTTACCCCTCTCGGATTACTTGTCCATTCTCTCAATACTCCGTATATATTGACGATAATGATTGTTGGCCAAATTGTAGTTAATGCTGTAATTGACGTCCTGCTTATTCCTCAATATGGAGCCGTAGGAGCGGCGTGGGGTACATGGGGTAGATATATAGCCGGTTTTATCTTCATGCTGATATGGGTATGGCGGAGTGTTTTTAGCAAAAGGGCACAACTTAATGCCTGAATTCCTTTATGCCGTATGAAACGGTTGTAAGGACTGAAGCTGTGAAAAAAAATAGAACGGCCCTTTCAGATGATTTTGCGTCGGGTAAATATTCTGTCTGCCGAAACTGGGCGGAAGTAACGCCCGTAGATATGAAGAGTCGATTCATACAGCGAAATTAATCGCTCTGGGAAAGCCTCATGACTGTATTTGATTACACCCAATTTTTGTAACCTGCTTTGAATCGCTCTTGAAATATACCCAATAAATTTTGAGAGCAGATCATTCGAGCCATGTTCTCGCATTGGCCCGGTATAATGCCTGACATAGTCAATAAGTTCCAAGTCGTGGGTATTATTCCATAGGCCTGGAATAACAAAAAGAGAATCAATAAGTTTTGAAAAATGATTTACATGGCCGTTCTCGCCCCAGCCGCAGCCGTCTTCCGGCGGAATAACCTTGTCAAAGCCGTTTAACGTATCAATGAGAAACTTTTTAGACAAAAGGTTATTCTTTACTATTATAACCCCCGAATTTACCCTCCCCGAAAACCCGTGGGCCATGTAAATATATTTTTCAGCTGTGTCCAAAGATCTAAAATCAGGGCATATTTTTTTTATTTCTGCGTCGGAATCAACAAAAAAAACCCATTCATAGCCAGACTCCAAAGCTGAAAGTATGAGAATTAGCTTCAGCCAAGCGCACTCCATGAACAAACTTGACAGCGCCGGTCTAGTGACTGCTACATAATCAAATCCATACTTTGCAGCATAACCTTTTTGAGAACTGATATTCTTCCGGTAAGCAATATTATAGCCATTCAACGCTATGGTAAACACGAGCGCTTTTGCCTGGCATGTGATACAGTTCTTCCCATTCATTTGGATTCAGGCTCCATTCCTAACGCACGTCTAATTCCAATAAATCGAGTGTTTTGCGGTATATGCTTTTGTGTGTTATAACACATTCGCATGTTTTCAAGAATATTCAACCAAAAAAACATTCGAAACGCGCCGTAATTGATCAATGGAGTTTATTGACGATGATAATCACTCTTACTGCGCTTGAGTGGCTTTTATGACCATAAAACGATATCTTCTCATCGGTTATCTCGGTGCAAACAATCTTGGCGATGAGTGCATGTTGCGGCAGTTTCTTTCCCTTTTTGACGAATTCCCCAACGTCAGTTTCATTATTGATTCACACGGCATTGATTACACTTCTGATAGAATTATCACTCATTTTATTCCATCAGATACCAACACTCGCCGATTGGAGTATGGCAAAATCATCGGTGAAGTTGATGGCATTATATGGGTAGGCGGCAACTGTTTTACAGATTATGACGGTGCTGGAGCGGTACGTTTGGCGATGAAAGCCAAAACAATGGGTAAGCGGTTTTATTATGTGAGTGTCGGTACGGATCGACTGACGCTGTTTAAGCGTAAATGGAGAGCATTCCTTTCGTTGCACCTTGCCGACAGTATTATTTTCAGAGATAAGTTTTCTTTGAATCATGCAAAAAGCTGCTTTGTTAATTCAAAAAAACTTGCCCTTGCTCCGGATTTGGGAGAGTTGTATTTACGTCATAATGCTGGTAATTATTCTGTTGAAACTTATGAAATTGTTGTTTCGTGGCGTGAACTGAAAAAAAATATATCCAATCAGGATGAGCTGCTGGAAAATTTGTCAATGTTTCTGGTGAATCTCTCTGCTTTGTATAACAGACGACTGATTATTTTTAATACTGATGAGTATTCGGATAAACAGGTTCATGCTTCATTGATTGATCTGTTGATAAAACATGGATTTTCAAACTTTACATACGTTGAAGATACAACCCTTGAAGAAAAATTGACTATTATCAGTAGGGCATGCTGCGTAATTACTGCCAGGCTGCATACAGCTGTTGCCGCGGATGTTTTTGATAAGCCTATTGTTGTTTATAATTATTCACAGAAAATTTCTGAATTTGCTTTTGGAAAAGAAAACGTAAAAGTTATTTCCGGAAACCTTGCTGAATTGACTGCTGATGATATTGATTTGAAAGAAAAAACATCCAAAGAAGCGATTGCTATTGATGAAAAAGTCTATAAGAATTTTGCTGTTCAATGTAAGGAATAACAAATAGTATGAGCAGAATATGATAGCGATGCCTACAGTTGGTGTTATCTTTTCAGTTTATCTGATTGAAAGATTGTATATTCGTTCGCAATTATTCTACCTGGAGGCGAAATGTCCGAACTAAGATGGGATCCCATAAAGCTGCATTGGGTAATTATTGCCACTGAACGTGGCCGCCGTCCGCGCGATTTTATGGTGGAGCCGGAACAGAGCGGCATGACTGCGTGTCCATTCTGCTATGGTAACGAGGATAAAACCCCTCCTGAAATTTTTGCCATTCGTCCATCCGGACTTCCCAACGTTGCTAACTGGCGAGTTCGCGTTATTCCGAACAAATATCCTGCCCTGCGCGTTGAGGGGGAGCTTAATAATCACGGTTATGGCATGTACGATGTCATGAACGGTATTGGCGCACATGAGGTGATAATTGAGACTCCGGATCACGACCGTTCGCTTGCTGATCTTACGGTTAACGAGGTTAATGATGTTCTTATCGCCTACCGTCACCGTTATCTAGATTTGCGAAAAGATTTCCGTTTCCGCTACATGGTTCTGTTCAAAAATCATGGGACCAGAGCAGGTGCATCACTTCAGCATTCGCACAGTCAGCTTATTGCAGTTCCATTGCTGCCACCGGTTGCAAGCACCCAGCTTAAGGTGTCCCGAAACTATTTCAGCGATAAGGAACGCTGTATTTTTTGTGATCTTATTGAATTTGAGCTTCGCGAGGGTGTGCGTGTGGTAAAGGAGTTTTCCAACTTCGTTACGCTGACCCCATACGCTTCGAGTTCTCCATTTGAGGTGCGCCTCTACCCAAAACGCCATAGCCATGATTTTGCAATGATGAACGACGCACAATTGGCGGAACTGGCAGTGGCAATGAAAGATATGCTGCTTCGTATAAAAACGGTTTTACGCGATGCACCATATAATTTTATTCTTCATACCGCGCCCCCGATGCACCGTAGACCCGGGAAACCAGAACATTGGAACTCGCTGGAGTATGATTATCACTGGCATATTGAGCTCGTGCCTCGCTTGACTCAGGTTGCCGGTTTCGAGTGGGGTACCGGCTTTTACATAAATCCGACTTCGCCTGAGGATGCTGCGCGCTTTTTGCGAGAGGCAGATGTCTAACGTTAAGGGTGTACTTGATACTCTTTATACTTCCAGATCCTCGCTGCATCTCGGCAATGATCCTGTCTCCTTCTGCCATCGTTACTCAGATCCGGCAGATCAGGAGGTTGCTGCAGTAATTGCGTCTTCGTTTGCGTATGGTTCGGTAGTCATAATCCTTCGAACTCTGGAAAATATCTTCAGCAAATTCGGGCGATCTCCCAGAAAATATATAGATAAATTTGAACCTGAAGCCGGTATTAAAAGTTTTTCCGGTTTCAGGCACCGCTTTAATGATGAACTTGATCTCTGCGCACTTTTATGGGGGATGCGTCAGATGCTGGAGCAGTCGGGCAGCATAGAAGCATACTTTCTGCGGGGATATACCAGTACTGATTGCGATGTAAGTGTTTCTCTGAATACGTTTGCAGCTTCGGTTCTATCACTGGATTACAAAGATGTTTTCAAATCTGAAATTATTCCGGACAAATCCTATTTCCCGTTTCTTTTTCCAGCATTGGCTTGCGGCATCGTTGGTCCGACATGGACCTGTGT
>CAJBRY010000583.1 GCA_903958085.1 uncultured Geobacteraceae bacterium | reverse complement strand
GCATAAATAGGATTAAGGGCAACATGCAAATCATCATGATAGCAAGAGTATAAAAAACATCATTAAAAGAAAGCATATACGCCTGCCTCAGAAGCTCATTATAAATAGCGCCGGCTCCTCCCTGTTGTGCCGTGACAGGATCCATGCCACGCTGCGACAGAAGCTGAGCCGAACTATTTACGGCACTCTGGTAACTCAAGTCAAATGATGTTATGTGCTCACCCAGATGAGCCTGATGAATCTGTGCTCCTCTGGATAACATTGTTGCCGCAAATGCCACACCCACGCTTCCACCGAGATTTCTCACCAAATTAAAAACAGATGTTGCATTACCCATTTCTTCCTTGGGGATGCTGGATAACGATATGGTGGTAAGTGGTATGAAAACCATTCCTAAACCTATGCTCATAACAACACGCGGCCAGATGATCGACATGAAATCAGCCGACATATTGAAACCGCTCATCAGATAATTGGCATATGCAACAATAAGAATGCCTATCGCAACAATCAGCTTAGGATTCACCACTCTGATCGACCAGCCAATAATCGGCATCACCAGAAAAACGGCAATACCGCCCGGACCAAGGATCATCCCCGCCAGAGAGGCAGTATACCTGTTCTTTTGCCGATTCCACCAGGGCAAGGTTGCCTTCATAAGCAGTTTTTGATTTTTCGTATTGTTCTTCAGCAATGATCTTCTTGTCAAAAAGGCGCTGTATGCGTTGCAAATCAATTTCAGATTGCTTTAAGTTAACAGTATGAAGCTTTAGATTTGCCTTGACTGATTCCATCCGGAAATTAAGTTCTACAAGCTGTTTACGCGCTACTTCCGCCCGCGAGCTTATTTCCTCAAACCGGGCCTTTTCAGTTCCAACAGTAGATTCTGCTTCTCTCACTTTAACGTTGTAATCCCGATCATCAATCTCCAGTAATTTATCTTTTTCTTTAACAAACTGATTATCTTTTACCAGCAAGGCCTTGACTGTCCCCGGCACTTTAGAAGCAACTGTATGTATTTTCCCCGTGATATAAGCATCTTCCGTGGAGATGTGGGTATTGCGGTACTTCTGATATGCATAAAATCCACCGGCGGCAATAACAATAGCAGACCGCCAGAACAATCAAGCCTAGACGACCTTTAAGTTTATTCATTAAATCGTTCATAGATACTCCCGAGTTACCATTGTTAGATTATTTTATGTTTTTTGAGATTGCTTTTCCTTTATGGATTTTAATAGACTTGCTGTATCAAAATATACCTCATTACGCATAATTTTATTATTCGATATTACAACAAAATCTACGCCATATTCAATAACAGTGTCATTATTAATAGGAAGAGACACCTTCCATTTCAACGTAAATCCATTTTCTGTTGGAAATATTTCAACCTGTTCATATTTCCAGTATGGATAAGGACTCAGAAACTTTCTAAAATATGCCAATATTTTTTCTTTCCCCTTTAGACCTTTAGATACAAAAGGATCTGAATAAAAAGCATCCGCACAATAAAATGATATTAACAATTCAGGCCTGTTACCCGTCCAGGCAGATAACCATTGATCGCAAAAGTCTTTTGCT
>CAJBRY010000582.1 GCA_903958085.1 uncultured Geobacteraceae bacterium | reverse complement strand
GTACTGAAAAGGGTGAGAAGTACTGAAACTAATCTGAATTCATATGTTTCATTTTTTGTATGCAAATTCATGTTGTTGTCAATATCGTTTTTAGGCTATTACGTCAAGATAATCGCACCTATGTCTGGAGATTCTTATCTTGATTTCTGGCTTAGTTGTCTTGACGTAGTAAGACTGACAATGTAAATTGACCACAAAGTGGAATACTTTGAAGGGGTGGATGTTAAGCCGTTTGCCTCTTATCTACATTTGTAGGATCTATGTTTTCATTGAATAAAAACAGTTACGGAGGCCAGAATGGTTTCAATGGTACTTATCACTTTAAAAGGAATTTTTCGAGATCGTGTTTTCCAAGGAATTATGTTTACAGCGTTTGCTTTTCTGCTGATTCCTGTTATCGCTTCTCTTTCCATGCGTCAGGTAACGGAGCTTTCTCTTACTTTGTCTCTATCGCTGATTTCATTTATACTGTTGCTGCTGGCGGTTTTTCTTGGTGCCACTTCGATCTGGAAGGATATTGAAAGGCGTTACGCTTTCAGTGTTTTGGGTTTGCCACTCTCACGGCAGAGTTATCTTCTTGGGCGTTTTGGCGGGACAGCCTTCTTTGTGCTATTAACATCAACTCTTCTGGGTATTGCTGCTTTTGTTGCCGTGTTATATTCATCCAGTATATACCCTTCCGAAAGGCCGATTGTCTGGTCAACAATGGCGCTCTGTATACTGTTTGACGCACTCAAATATATTCTGTTAATCGCTGTTGCCTTCCTCTTTTCAACAGTCAGCACCTCATTTTTTCTTCCGGTTTTCGGAACTATTGCGACTTTTCTTATTGGTGGAGTTACACAGCAGGTATATGAATTTGTTAATACTCCTGCATCCGCCTCGCTTTCTCCATTAGTTAAGCAGCTTGCCAGGTATCTTTATTATGTACTTCCAAATTTTGGGGCTTTTGATCTTAAGGTGAATGCAATATACGGCTTGCCGATCCCAACTAACGGAATATTTCTTACCGTAATATATTTTCTTGTGTATGTAGGGGTTGTCTTGTCCGCTGCGGCTGCAATTTTTTCACGGCGTGAGATGAGGTGAAACATGATACGAACAGCCTCCAGTGGATTTATTTTTCTTGTTTTGTATCTGATACTTATTATCCCTTTTACAAATTATCTTAAGAATAAGCCATTTGAGGAAAAACTTGGTTATACCCCTACAGTTCTGGCGCTCAAGTCTATTGCTGCAGATCATAAAGAACTGGTGGCAGCATCTCTGGTTATGAAGGTATTGGTTTATTATGGAGGGCTCTTTGATAAAACAGCTAATCAGGTAGGGGGGCAGCCCGACTATATTACCATGTCACGACTGTTGCACGGTTCAGTCAAGCTGGATCCATACAACATGGACGCATATTACTTTGCTCAGAGCTTTTTGTCATGGGAAGTCAAACAGTATAAAATTGCCAACGATCTTCTCGACTATGGTATGAAGTACCGTACATGGGATTGGTATCTCCCTTTTTTTGCAGGGTTTAACAGTGCATATTTTTTAAAAGATTATGCAGCGGCTGCGAAGTATTACAAGCGTGCCGGTGAACTTTCCGGTTCAGATTTGAGTAGACTTCTGGCAGGCCGTTATATGCAGGAGGCCGGACAGACTGAGTTGGCTATTGGATATTTGACTGCTTTGGAAAAGGGGGAGAAAAACCCCACACTTAAGAAGAGTTATCAAGTCAGGCTTACGGCCTTCCGTGAAGCACGGCGCATAGAGTTGGCCAGAGATCGATATCTGGAATCCAGTGGAAATAGACCTATTACGCTTGAGAAGCTGCTCTCTGAGGGCTTTCTCTCGCCTCCTCCTAAAGATCCTTATGGGGGGCAGTTTTATCTGGAAGAGAATGGGAAAGTTGCAACAACCAGCAAGTATGCATTTGCAACTGCGAAGAAAAGTAACTCGAATAAAGCAGGAGAATAAGATGAACGCCATTGAAATCACTGGTCTGACGAAGCAGTTTACCGGAAAGCGGATGTCAAAGGTTAATGCATTGAATGGGCTTGAACTTGAAATAGCGGAGGGAGAAGTATTCGGATTTCTTGGACCTAATGGTGCTGGCAAGAGTACTGCAATCAAGTTGCTAATGGGGCTTTTGTCCCCAACGTCGGGCAAAGCAAGTATTATGGGAAAGGATGCAAGTCTTACTGAGTCACGCCGACATGTCGGTTATCTTCCTGAAAACCCTGCTTTTTTTGATTATCTAAGTGCTGAAGAGTATATATCTTTCGTAGGTTTGCAGTTTATGATGGATACTTCTCTACTCAAGCGCCGATCTTATGATGTCCTTAAACGACTGGAGTTGTGGGATGCCCGTAAACGCCCTATTAGAGGATATAGCAAAGGTATGGTACAACGGGTGGGGTTAGCTCAGGTATTGGTCCATGATCCCGATGTGTTCATTCTTGATGAACCGATGAGCGGTCTTGATCCTATTGGACGGGCCCTTGTTAAAGATATAATTATTGACCTGAAAAAACGGGGCAAGTGTGTTTTTTTCAGCACTCACATTACTGATGATGTTGAGAAGGTTTGTGATCGCGTTGGAGTCATAATAAAAGGGAATCTGGTAGCACTTGACAGGGTTGAAAACATTCTGAGAAGCGGCATGGAAGGTTATATTGTTCATCTTCAACTTTCTACAGAAGATTTGGGTTCATTTGCCGGGTTTGAAGCCGTTAGGCGTGCCGGATCTGTTTCGGAATTCTATGTGCCGTGCAGTGCTTTTAACGGCTTTATGGGTGCCGTGAATTTTTCTGGCAGGGAAGTTGTTCTTGTCGAGACAAAACGTAGAGATCTGGAGGATTTCTTCCTTTCTCTGGTCACAAAATCTCAGGAATCCCGCTAGTCAATGCTACTGAATGCCTTCAGACTTTTAAGAATAAAGCAGTGGTTAAAGAACCTTATGCTTTATTTTCCCCCTTTTC
>CAJBRY010000581.1 GCA_903958085.1 uncultured Geobacteraceae bacterium | reverse complement strand
GCAATATTTCCAATTACCCATGCTTCTTCTCCTAGGCCTTTTAATCGGTCGATTATCTCTTCTGCCTGATTCTCAGAAACAGCAAGTACCATTCCTATCCCCATATTGAAAGTACGATACATTTCATTTTGTTCAACATTGCCGGCATTCTGCAATATGTCAAACAGGTTTGGTCGTTTCCATTTTTCAGTATAAATATGTGCCTGACACCCTTTTGGAAGAATTCTTGGAATATTTTCCAATAAACCTCCGCCGGTTATGTGAGCAATTCCTTTAATTGAGAAGTCTTTTAAAAGATTTAGAATTGAACGGACATAAATTCTGGTTGGTTTCAATAAAATATCGCCAACAGACTCCTCAGACCCTGGAAAAATATCATTTATGGATAATCCTAGACGATCAAAAATCAATGTCCTGGCCAATGAATATCCATTGCTGTGCAAGCCACTTGAAGCTATCCCGATAAGCTGGTTTCCTACAGATATGCAGGATCCGTCGATAATATTGTCACGATCAACTACACCGACAGTAAAGCCAGCTACATCATACTCTCCGTCAGCATAAAAACCCGGCATTTCAGCTGTTTCACCACCGATCAATGCGCATCCTGCCTGTTTACACCCCTCAGCTATCCCTTTTACGATCTGAGCACCTTTTTCCGGGAGTAGTTTTCCTGTCGCAAGATAATCAAGAAAAAAAAGTGGCTCGGCTCCCTGAACAATTATGTCGTTTACGCACATTGCAACGAGGTCGATTCCAATTGTATCGTGACGATCAGTCAGAAAAGCGACTTTCAGTTTTGTGCCGACTCCATCTGTTCCAGATACAAGTACAGGGTTCTTGTATTTTGAAGCATTCAATGAAAACAGCCCACCAAATCCACCAATATCAGCCAGAACTTCCGGCCGCGAAGTAGCTTTCACTAAAGGTTTGATCAAGTTAACAAAACTGTTACCGGCAGCAATATCAACACCGGAATCTTTATATGTAACCGGTTTCTCATTCATGTCAGTACTCCTCCTTTTTGCAAAGAATCTTTTTAGAACATGACCATTGAAAAGTCAATTTCAAACTGTTTTCATGTATATGAATACAGGTAATTTTTCTTGACAAATTCATGTCTTTCAGGATTATTGATGGCATGCAATTTATTTCCATCACGACATTTTTTCATATTGCTTTCCGCCTCAATACTGCAATTCTTTTTGTAGTACTGATGTCAGGTTCTGTGATGGCAGATATTTATAGATATGAAGATGAAGAAGGAATAGTACATTTTACCGATGCTCCCACCGATAAGCGCTTTAAGATTTTTATGCGGGATCTAAGGAAAGACAAGGAGCTTCGGACAAAACTAAAATACGCATCTTCAGTTAACCCTACTGAATTTGAACAATTAATCAAGAACTGTTCTGAAAAATATGGGGTTAACCCGAGTCTGGTAAAGGCTGTTATACATGCTGAATCCGGCTACAATCCTAATGCGGTTTCCAGTAAAGGTGCTAGTGGCCTTATGCAGTTGATGCCAAGTACTGCAAAATCGCTGAAAGTTGTTGATCGGTTTAATCCAAAAGATAATGTTGAAGGGGGGGTAAAATATCTTCGTTTTCTACTGGATACTTTTCGTGGCGATGTTTCCCTTGCCGTGGCAGCCTACAATGCCGGCTTAAGTAAAGTAGCAAAGTATGGCGGAATTCCTCCGTACAATGAAACAAGAGTATATGTAAGCCGTGTACTTTCCTACATGAAATCCTATCAGGAAAGTGGAATCTGATAATGACCTCTGTTAATCAATCAAACAAAATTCTCAACCTGCCTAATATTCTTACCATGATGCGGATTGCTGCTATCCCGCTTCTTGCTGCGTTATTGATGTCGCCATCTCGCTCTGCCGGATTTTGGGCAGCATCTCTTTTTGCGATTGCATCAATTACCGATTGGCTGGATGGGTATCTCGCCCGAAGGATGGGAATTGTAACCATATTCGGTAAATTTCTTGATCCAATAGCTGATAAGCTTATTGTGATGGCGGTTCTCATCATGATACTTCCATTCAACAGGGTTCCTGCCTGGATGGTGCTGATTATTTTGGGGCGTGAAATTATTATTACCGGCTTGCGTGGCATTGCATCAAGCGAGGGGATTGTCATTCAGGCCAGTGATTTGGGGAAGTATAAGACTATATTTCAAATTGTTGCCATTTTGGGGCTTGTCTTACATTATAATTACAGCTGGTTTTTTGGAATTTCGCACGAACTTCTTACTGTCAACATGCATAACGTGGGGATGTTTTATCTTTGGATCGCTACAGCTCTGACTGTCTGGTCGGGAATTGATTATTTGTATCGTTTTGTAAGACTGATTGCCCGCTGATTTTTATCGATTTGTTTGGCCGAGGTGAATTTCAAATTTACGCCCATTATGTTGAAAAACAACCTTGTCTTTGTGTATTTCCTCTATAGTCGTTCCCTCAATTGTAGATCCCTTTGATAACGGATTCCCGTTTATTATTGCCATGCTCTCCGCGCTGTTATTCTGATATGCAATACCATTAACCCTGAGTAATGGCGGCGTTGTTTTGTCCGGCGCAGGTACTATAGGAGTCAGGATTTTATTTCCATTTTCATTTGTTTTGATTGCTATAGGTACAACCGGTTTTAATTCAGTTCCAGTTTTAGCTGGTTTAATTCCTGTTGCATTTGGTGCTTTTGCCACTGGTACTGGAATTG
>CAJBRY010000580.1 GCA_903958085.1 uncultured Geobacteraceae bacterium | reverse complement strand
CCGGTTTTAAAGAAAATACTGGATGATAAAAGCAACAGTAAGAAATTGATTGTCTTGCATCTGAGGGGAAGTCATTGCGTCATGAGCGAATACAAGTACACCTACAGCGGTTACATATTACCCAGTGCAAATCCTGTCATGGATAAATATGACAATACCATACTTCAGACAGACATGTTCCTGAAAAACGTGGCGGAGCTGGTGATTGGGGAAAATGACCCTGTTTGCGTCTGGTATATGCCCGATCACGGTGAAAACCTGAATGATTCAAATGATAAGAACTTCACCCACGGCTGCAGCGGATTCACCAGGTATGAAATTGAATTGCCATCAGTTATGTTCTACAATAAATCGTTTATGGACGGCAATCCGGGAATTAAAGCAGTGAACGCGAATAAAAACACTCTTGTTTCGCACAGTAACGTTGCGCACACTGTCATGGGGCTTTGCGGCGCCTATCCTAAAGAGTACTTGAGCAGATATGATGTTTCGTCGGAGAATTTCAGGAGAGACGAGCCGTATCTGGTTGATGTCGACCTGTTTCCGATAAGATACTCCCGGGCTGAAATAAAAAGATGAATATCAGGTGATGTCATGGCAGATGCCGCGATACCCGTTGAATTCATCGTTATGGTCATAGAGGGGAATACCGTTCACCCGCATCGTCCTTGAAGTGCCGTCCTTATGTGAGAGTTCACGTTTCGGCTCGAGAAATGGTTTTGGATTATCCATGGCGCCATTTATAATCGGCATGAAAATCAGCACCTTTGAAGGCGTAACCAGATCAGCAGGTGTCTTGCCAATGATTTCGCTAGGATGATACCCGAGGAATTTTCTGATCATGTGGTTTGAATAGGTGAAACGCATCTTGGAGTCAAGCTCCCATATCCAGGCATTGGAAACCTCGCTCAGCTCCCGGAACCGGCATTCGCTTTTCCGCAGTTCAATTTCATACCTCTTAATCATAACGAAAATCACTATCATGGATACGATGAGAGCTGGAAGTGCAAGCAGAACAAAAGCGACCAGCAGGCAGCTCTTTAAATAACTGGCATCGTCTTTTCTGTTGACAAAGACATTGATCTGCTCTGAAATCTGATCTATTCCTTTGCGATACACGTTCTTTTCAGACTCGTACTCAGCGCTGCTCAGGAGTGAGTAAGCGGCTTTGCCCTGGCCTGCATGAATTAAATCAAAAGCCCGGTCTTCCATGGCGAGCAGCTTGCTGTTGGCTGCATTTACTTTTGCAACAGCAGTTGACATGCCCAACACCTTCCCGACCGCCAGCGCCTCTTTTATGGCGTTATTCAATTTAGGTTCAGAATTGCGATATCGTTCCTCCCACTTCTTGTCGCCGGTAACTGCAGCCATTCGCACCGACATGGAGAGCGCCTCGTCAATGTTGTCAATTGTCCCGGTCAGTTCGGCAAGCCGCAGGCATTTGCGCGATGAGCCAAACTCAAGATAGGAATCCCAGGCGAAATATGCGAGCATCCCTAATAGTATAAACTTCAATAATACGAGCATTATCACGGATTTCCGGGGAAAGGTCGGCGGGATAGTTAAAAGTTTTGAATAGCTTAACACATTAAATTCCTTGTGTGCATAGGTGCGATTAAATCACGTCCTGAATATTTTATTGATGATCTTGCATTCTGCAATACAATATACTATGCACCAAAACAGTTTACAATAGTTCGAAATCTCTCTTTGCATCAATTCCACAATGGGGCTGCCATTATATATTTTCGGTCATTTTATTGAAAAACATTAGACCTTTTTCCGGTACGCTGTATAATGTATGTATAACAAAAAGTGAAAGGGGACTGAAAGATGAATGAAATAATGGCGATTGCAGGGGGCACTTGGAGAAAGATACTAAGAATGCGCGTGGTTTATTTCCTGATCTTGTGCGTT
>CAJBRY010000579.1 GCA_903958085.1 uncultured Geobacteraceae bacterium | reverse complement strand
CAGCCGACGCTCTTGTGTCGGCTACAAGATCGTTTGTTTTCATTGTTTTTATCCTTCTGAAAGTAGGTCTGCATATTCTGAAAGTTGTCTTTGTTTGATTTCGGGTAAAGCGTTTTGCAGTATTTTTTGGGCTTGTATTTTTCCAGTCGATTCCAGTGGTCTGGTTTTGGCATTGACTTTGAGGATGTTTTCAATGGCTTTGCCATCAAATGCATAATATCGAGTGGCATGAATCAGCGCCTCATGAATATCCTCCGCATGATATCGAGATTTGAACTCAAGGATATACCTTGCATGGAATCCGCAATTATTGGGATATTTGTCCTTTAAGCCATTTAGAAATTGTTCTGCGCAAGGTCCCAACTGAAGAAAGCTCTGGCGGACAGGCTCTAAACCGTAACGGATTTTTTTTGATTTCCGATGCTCCGGCAGCTCGATCTGAGCGCCGCTGCCTATTGGTTGACGTTCATGATGGGCAATAAGGTCCAGATCCGGGCTGTAGATAAAGATTTCATGCTCTGTCGCCTTCATCGTCAGAATGTCCGCCACATATTCATAGGGTACCGAATACAGGTTGGTGTCATGCTCCAGAAACCCATCTGTACGGCACACCCTTAAAGCCACTTCGGAAGAATCATAGGGATGTGGCGGAAGCGTGAGCAAACTGCGTTTCTCTTGTTCCATGAACAGTTCAATGGGCATACGATTGGTTGTGTCATGGATATGAACATCGCTTTTGTTCTCAAGCCACCACTTGGCGCAGTTTCTGATATCCTCAATATCTTGAAATTTGCGGGCGTTCAGGAAATTGTGTTCAATGTATTGAAACGGAGCCTCAATTTTGCCCTTAGTTTCCGGACGTCCGGGTTTACATGCAATCGGCCTGCACTGATAATGGGTGATAAAGGCAATAAAAGCGGGATTGTACAAGGGCTGACCAGCCTCCCATCGCAACACGACAGTTTTTTCATTATCGTAGAGGCAGGTTCTGGGTGCGCCACTAAAGTATGAAAAGGCATCCTGATGCCTTCGAATCAGCGTATGGAATTTTCTGTTTGTTGTAAAATCAATGTACTGCCTTCGGGAGAATCCCAGAATGTATGAAAAGCAAAGTACGACTGATTTCCCGGTTTTGACAAAAGGGATCGTATATGGGCTCCAATCCATCTGGCCCTGAACCCCTGGCTCTGTCTCAAACCGGACCACCGGCTCACGCTTGGGCTTTGGCCGCATCACTCTCAAGTGATCGGTGACAATGGTTTTGCCGCCGTCATATCCGCCGTCTTTTAGCTTTTCTACCATCCGCACACCGGTGATGTCCGGAAACTCTTCAATGAACGACTTCATCAAAGGCATAAACGGGGTCAGTTTGCTGGTACGCTCAAGTTTTTTGGGTAGGATATCGTGCCCCTCATCGCGTTTTGCCTGATGGGACCTTAAAATTCTGCGAACCATATTGCGACTGACCTCAAAATGCCTGGCCAATGTACGGATCGACCAGCCGTCGGCATTCATGGTGACAATTTGATTTAAAAAAGCTTCTTTGCTGGTGATATAACGCGGCAAAATATTCTCCTATTAAAACGAGAACTGCTTACGAATTTCTGTCAGAACATCTGTAATCCGTTCAATTCCGGACAAAACTTTCTGTTCGTCCAAATTGCTCAACTGACCGCAATTTGCAGCACATCCGGTGCAAAGTCTTTCTATTGTCGAAAGATCGCCATAAAATTTTGTCAGCGAATCCATTACTGACTTTTTAGGGCGCGGCGACTGTCGAGCTGAAAGAATCTCTTCCGGAAAATTCAATATCGTCTCGTGATTCCATGCAGGTTGATTCATTAACAGAGACACCAGCCGTGCCGTTTCGCGAACCGTAAATCGATATTTCTGCAAAGTTTTCAGTGCGCCTCTCTGGTTGCCACATGGCAACAAGGCCAGCTCTCGTCCAATAGAAGAGCTGACAAGTCCCAGTCGCATCTGCTCAATCACTTCGTCACTCAATCGCTCTACAAGCGATAAGCGCCGAGATACCCAGCTCTTGTGCCGGCCCAACAGCTTTGCGATTTCAACCTGACTCAAACCATCCTCTTTGTAAAAAGACTGAATGATCATCCCCTGTTCCAGATCACCAATTGAGGATATCTGCGTGTTTAAATACAACATGGCAGACTTGAGCGCCCGGTCTTTTCCTTTGAGTACTCTGCACGAAAGGCTTTTAAGCCCTAACTTTTTACTGGCCCGATACCGCTTGAATCCATCCACCATCTCATACTTGCTGCCTGTAGGCTGCCCCACAACCACCGGAGTGACCTGACCATATTGCGCAATCGATCGCTCCATCGCTGCATATGCTCCAGGATTTACAAGACGCAGATTTCCATAACGATCTCCAATGTCGTCTGTTGGTACCTCAATAAAATCGCTGACTGCACCCGTATTTGCCATATTAACCATACCCCCGAGATGGAAAATCTCTGACAACCTTGCCCTGACACCCGCAAAACCGGCATGAGGGTACAAATTGTGACTCCGGCATCCCGCCGTGAATACGACACCACCAAATTAAATATACAATAACCCATCCGGGTGGGGGTGTAGAAGTCTTATCATCCATATTTTTTTCAAACGGGGATTTTTTTCGTTGGCGACGGCGATTTTCTGAATGGCAGTGGGCTTTTTTGCCTTTTTGGGTTTGACGGTAATGCTGCTGCGCCTTACGGCGTTTCTCCTGATACCCCAGCTTCCGGCACAGTTCACAGCAATATGCCTGACCACGATAACATTTTCGGCAAATATGAAATTCAGTACCACAATAGCGGCAGCAGATGGGCTTCAGCAGAAAAAATGCCCTCCGATCTTGCAATTGACCGGAAGTGGGGGTAAAATTATGCCAATTAGTGGGATTCCGGCCTGGAATACGGAATTCTCAACCCCTAAAGCCCGAAGCAGCAACTTCGGGCTTTTTTATTTGCGCGCCCACAAGGACGCATTGAATCAAATTGGGGAGGTAACCTGATGGGAACAAATAGAAAGGAATATAACTAAAAGCAACAAAAAACTGATTTGGTAATTGGGGGGGATATGGATCAAACCATCATGACGACCTATCTGCTTTTCACAAGTCGATATTTATGAGAGTAAACCTGAGGGGGTGGGTTCATTTTCCAGAAGCAATCT
>CAJBRY010000578.1 GCA_903958085.1 uncultured Geobacteraceae bacterium | reverse complement strand
CGTTACCATCAGTCAATCTGGTAAAGAAATCGTCAAGAGCCCTTTCAATGTCTGGCTCAATTTTAAAAGTCTTTCCGATTAGTTTTTCTTTGATTTTAGTATATGAAACTTTAAATTCATCGTTGTTTTGCTCTCGTTTTATTATTTCATCTTCGTTTGCAACTATAATAGACTTATATCCTTGGTGTTCTACAAAATGGTTAATATATCCAAGTACATCATTTACATTGATACAGCATCTTTCAAGATCATCAAAGATAAGCAAATAACCGTCAGTATCTTTTAAATAGTCTGGTAACGATATGTCCGGTATTTGCGAATTTATAGCGACATCGTCACGCTGATCGCCATCCAGATCGATCTTAAGAGTTGCCCTGAGTGCTCCCTTTAGTATCTTGCCAGTTAAGGCCATTCCTTTTGAAGATAAAACTGGGTGTAATTGTTGGAAGAAAATATTCTCTATCTCAGAAAATGATCCAACTCCATAAAGGCTCACATAAATTAGCTTCTTTTTTTGCTCCTTAATTTTCTTGCTATATTGGTTGATGAACCAGGATTTACCGCAACCCCAGGGACCTTTTAGCATTACCGCATATTCAGGGGGATGCGGCAGCTCACAGTAATAATCTAGGAATTCCTCTATGTATTGGTTTACGTTTTCCATGGTTATTCCTTTTTGGTGGCCAACTCTGTTATATACGGTTTCCCTATATAAGAAACTTGTTACCTATATAGGATGTTTGTCTCTTATATAAGAAACCAAGTCGGTTACCTATACAGGATACTTTTGTTTGCGTGCTTTATTCATAATTTCCTCTAGAATCAAATTCAAGTTCTGTGCCACATATCATGCAAACCACAACTTCTCTTCAGGACTCCATCGTGCCCTCATCTTTCACAACTGTTCCCGTAACTCTGTTTCGTTGAAGTTTACCAGTACCGAGGCAATACTCCATGCGGTTATGCTGTATTTTGCGCTGCTTAGAGAAAGTACTTCCGGCTCAGCTGCCAAAAATGCCCAAGAAGGGCCGCAGGTGCTGCCCCAGAGAAGAGCCTCTGGCGGCACGGGTTGAACCGGTTCAGGTGTCGCAGTATTCTTAAACAGGTTATCAGGAAAAATCGGATGCTCTGGAGTGGGATGCCGTGATGGCGGCAATGAGCAGTGAGATAAAGGTGCGCCGTCACTCGCGCAAGACTTTGAAGACCTATGCCTGCTGGTTGTGGCAATTTCAGCGGTTCTTGAAGAACAAGCCACAACAGGAGTTAACCGGTGTGATGTGAAGTCGTAGCTGACCCATCTAGCTGCGTGGCATCCACCACCCATAAACAGGCGTTCAATTCGTGGCTCTTTTTCTATCGCCACGGATAAGGGGCTCTATTTCCCTAATACAGCTTTAACCCTTCTATCTATCTCTCCAGATGCTACAAGTGCCTCAAAACCTTTTTCCAGGAAGTAACCGAGTATTTCAGGCTCTTTTGCATCATTAGGTACTTCATCATCAAAAAGTGACACCAGTTTCTTTATTTTATGAAGAACTTCTGCCTTTAGTAAAACTCTCTTTGTTATCTTGTCGTTTATGATGCCATTGGCTTCGCCGAGCTCAGATGCCGCTATTAGTGCCGTATTATTGATTTCAGTCT
>CAJBRY010000577.1 GCA_903958085.1 uncultured Geobacteraceae bacterium | reverse complement strand
ACCAACTCATCGTCTCTACAACAACGATTTTTTGAAATTGACTTAGATATTATATTCAATAACTTGCTTGTTAATTCACTTGACGCCTTTATGCTGAAGAACGCCCCAGCATGCAGGATTGTAAACATAAACGTGACACAAGACGACAATCATTTTTACATTCAATACGACGATTCAGGCCCAGGCCTTTCGGTTGATATTATCGATCCTGACCAAGTTTTTGAATGTTTTTACACAACCAAAAGAAATGCCAGAACAGGGGAAAAAATAGGCACTGGAATTGGAATGTGGCTCGTAAAGTCGGTAGTAGAAGATAACGATGGCGTGATCACTTTCACGAATATCCGTCCAGGCATTGGTATGAAAATCAAGTTTCCGAAGAAGTTCAAGAAAGGATAAGTATGATTGAAAAATACCGCATAATATACGTTGATGAAACTGATGAGGAAATCAGAAGATTTCAGAATTATGCAAGTGCTGATTTTGACGTGGTTGCAATGAAACCCCTGCCAGATCTTGACCAGATGGTTGAATTAATTCTAGCCGAAAAATTCGATGCTATTGTTAGTGATTACAAACTAAAAGAAGGAGCGCCAGAAGTAACCTATGATGGTATTGAATTGGTGCAAAAAATTGAAGAAGTGCGCGAGAATTTCCCTTGCTTCGTTTTAACATCATATGACGGAGATGCTGCACAGGAAGCCGATGACGTTAACTTGGTATATGTTCGAGATGTTTTGAAGCAGAAGGACGGATTGACGTTCAAAGAAAGAATAAGGCTTCAGATTTTAAAGTACATCTCCCGCGTAAATGAAATGGAGACCGAAATCAAACAGCTCATAGCTAAAAAACGCGCTGTTGGATTGGAGTTTGATGAAGAAAAACGTCTTGCTGAATTGGATCATTTTTTAGAACGATCAATATGTAAAACATGCGCTATACCCACTGAAATGAAGGATCCGACGTATTTAAGGAAGATGACGGAGCTTCTTGACGCGACAAAAATACTCATTGAATCGGTAAGGGGAAAAGATGCCCGGAATTAGAAGAAGCATCCCTGCCAGAACCTGTACTGCCACCAAAACAAACTACAGGTCATATAAACGTGATCTCGTCGTAGATTTCCAACATCGGTGTGGGTACTGTGATGGTCACGATTCTTACTCGGGTGGTTACAAAAATTTTCATATCGACCATTTTGCCCCAAAGAAAAAATTTCCCCATCTGGAACACTCGTATTCTAACCTCGTATATGCATGTTTCTACTGTAATAATGCAAAATCAGACCATTGGCCTTCTAACTCACATGACGTTTCTGTTGTAGGTAATTCAGGATTTGTAGATCCATGTAGTGATGATTATGACACTCATTTGCTTCGAGCCGAGAATGGCGAAATTGTTCCCTTGACCCCTCTTGGGAACTACATGTTTGATACACTTCACCTTGGTTTAAAAAGACACTCGATTATTTGGGCGACTGAAGAGCTTTTTCGTTTAATTGACGAAATAGAGGAGATCCTGCAAAAAGCGGGTCCATTCTCGAAAGAGGCAAAGGTTCTTGAATCTGCATACAACTGTCTTCTTCGAGAATATCGGACTTCAATGAAACACTTTCGTGAGGGTATTGAATGAAGGTCAGTGGATCCTACTATACACCTGAACGTCTTGCGAAATTTACTGCCCAATATGTTCGGCAAATTTGCAATAAAGAACTGAAATTAAAAGTTCTGGAGCCAAGTTGTGGTGATGGTGCGTTCTTATCGGCTATTTATGATGAACTGAATAATGGTGCTGGGCTTGAAGTGCATGCTGTTGAAATTAATGTCAATGCGATGGATAATGCGCGAGGTATTAAGCCGCCTATTGATGTTAGTGTCGCCTACCATGTAGGCGATTTCCTTGAGTT
>CAJBRY010000576.1 GCA_903958085.1 uncultured Geobacteraceae bacterium | reverse complement strand
GGTCAATACGAGAAAAAAGTATACCCTATTCATTACAGGGGATGGTTTAACTGTCATACAGTAGTGTAAGTGGTTTTACCATCGAAAGATATTCAAAAACGACCGGAAGGTCGGCGGCAGCCCAATCCAGTTCCGGCATATTGAGTGGTTCTATCCATCTTATTGCCTGATGCTCATGGTGAGTCATATTGCCTCCAGTCAATTTACAGGTGAACGGATACAGGGTTACTGTGAAATCAGGATAGTTGTGGGTCGTTGGGGTTAGAGCCATAGAAACGGAAACGCTGACGCCCAGTTCTTCAGAAACTTCACGGATCAGGCACTCCATGGGTGATTCACAGGCCTCAATCTTGCCACCAGGGAACTCCCATTTGAGGGGGAGTGACATCAATGCACTTCGTTGCGCTGCCAGTACGGTTCCATTGTTTTCAATTATGGCACAGGCCACATGTAAATGTCGCTTCACAAATTTGGCGTCTCTCATAACGATAATATTTTGCATGATTGAAATGCAATTGACGTTTTATCGGTAATAACATATTGTTTTTTGCACGTCAGCCACAATCACTGTAATGCGTGTTAATTTGAACTTTTCCGGAGAATTGCACAATGTTTCTAAAGGTTACTGAACTTGCTTCAGTTGCAGGTGTAGATGAAAGAACGGTATTGGGCTGGATAAAAAACATGGGACTTCCGGCTCACAAGCAGGATGATCGCTATCGTATCAACCGAGTAGATCTGCTGGAGTGGGCTACAAACCATGATATGACGATTCCGCCGGAGATTTATATTGTAAATAACGAAACCGGTCGTCTGGCAACTGTTTCCGGAGCAATCAGGAAGGGTGGAATTTTTTACGACCTGCCTGGTGATACGCCTGAATCGGCGCTGCGCGAAGTAGTTTCGCGCCTTGCTCTGCCGCCTAGTCTTGATCCGGAATTTCTGCTACAGACACTTCTCGCTCGTGAGACTCTTGGGTCTACAGCACTTGGGAACGGCATAGCCATTCCGCATGTGCGGAACCCTATTGTCGGGCAGTCAGGTGAATCCGCGATCAGTCTCTGCTTTCTTAAAAATCCGATTGACTTTGATGCCGTTGACGGTAAGCCCGTCACCATTCTTTTCACTCTGGTTACTCCGAATGTTAAGGAACATCTGCATCTCTTGGCAAAGCTTGCCTTTCTGCTGCACGATCATCCATTTCAGGAACTGCTTCACCGACCCGGCGGTGAAGATGAGATAATGACAGCGATTTGCGAGTTGGAGGAACCCATTCTCAGGAGGTAAATGCTTAATGGCCCAGGAGTTTTTCTCCCCGAGTCAACTGATTATTATTGCCACACTGCTGGCCGCCTTTTCGGGCGTTCCTATACTCTTTTCATTCTTGAGTGCATCGTGGACTCAACTACTGTCTGTATTTATTATGCTTTCTGCTTCGTTTGTCGGCTTAACCGGCTCGATCCTGACACTCCTTTCAGGTCACTCATTCCTTCAAAAATATTTTTGTACACTCCCGTTTTCTGAATTGGCAATTGGTGTTGATCCCCTAACTGCATGGTTTCTTCTTCCTATATTCTGCATACCCGGTTGTGCTGCGCTGTATGCCCGTTCATATTGGCATGCTGATCAACATGTTTGCAACGTTCGTAAGATGACATTTTTCTTTGGAATTATGACTGCCGGCATGAGCGGTGTTGTTATGGCCAGGGATGGCATCTCATTCCTGTTTGCCTGGGAAATAATGGCTCTTGCCGCCTATTTTCTGGTCTCCACCGAAGATGAAAAGCCGGAGGTCAACGAAGCGGGTATTCTTTATATGATTACTTCTCATACC
Source organism: uncultured Geobacteraceae bacterium (assembly GCA_903958085.1). Lineage (GTDB taxonomy): Bacteria > Desulfobacterota > Desulfuromonadia > Geobacterales > Pseudopelobacteraceae > JACRCG01. The sequence goes on along the minus strand of CAJBRY010000576.1, from coordinate 5,390 downwards.
GGCGCAATTGGCCTGTTTGCGCTCTTTCCGCTTTTGAATTTTATGAGTGGTTCATGGATATTTCCAGCGCCAGCGTCTCTGAATGCTTCTTCCAGCTTATCGTCAGCCGTTTTTCTGATCGCTCTGTTTGCCTTTGGTCTGAAAGCCGGCATTATGCCTTTACATGTCTGGCTCCCGTCAGCACACGCAAATGCTCCCAGTCATGTTTCGGCAGCCATGTCAGGCGTAATTCTCAAGGTAGGGATTTATGCTTTGATAAGAACACTCTCTTTTTTTTATGGTATCCCGCTTTGGTGGGGAGCGTGTGTGCTGATTTTTGGAGTTGTTTCGGGTGTTGTTGGTGTTGCGTTTGCAATTGGTCAGCATGATCTGAAACGACTGCTGGCATATCACAGCATCGAAAATATCGGCATTATCTTTATGGGGCTTGGAGTAGCTCTTATTGGTCAAAAAACCGGCTCTCAGGCCATGATGCTCCTAGGCATGAGTGGCGCATTGTTTCACGTCCTCAATCATGCAGTATTCAAGTCGCTGTTATTTTTTGCTTCCGGTTCTGTAATCCATGCGACAGGAACACGAGACATAGATCTTCTCGGAGGTGCTGCCCGGCGACTGCCATACACCGCACTGCTCTTCGGAATCGGCTCAGTAGCGATATGTGGTCTGCCGCCGCTAAATGGATTTGTCAGTGAGCTGCTGATCTACCTCGGCTTTTTCAAAGGGATCCAGGGAGAAGGCGGAGCTGCGGCAGTTGCGGCTTTGTCGGCTCCGGCTCTGGCTCTGGTGGGAGGGCTTGCAGTTGCCTGTTTTGTAAAAGTATACGGCATTGTTTTTCTTGGCGCGCCCCGTTCAGAGGCCCATGCAGCCAAGCATGAAGCGGGGTGGCAAATGTTGCTGCCGATGCTGCTTCTGGGTGTGCCCTGTGTTGTTATCGGTCTGGCTCCTGGATTAGTGAGCTCTGCGTTACAGCGAGCAAGCTTTACAGTGTTGCCGCAGTTGGTCACTACAAATGGAAATTCTCTGCATGAGCTATTGCCGACTACTATGATAACTTTTGCTGGCGTGGCACTGTTGATACTTATTGCAATTATTGCTGTCTGGTATCAACGCAAACTTAAAACTGCACCATTAGACGAAACTGTTACATGGGGCTGCGGCTATCAGCGCCCTACCCCTCGTATGCAGTACAGCGCTTCATCATTTGCCGAAATGCTAACTTCTCTTTTTTCCTTTGTACTCAAACCACAAAGTCACAGGCCTGACAAAATCACCGGACTTTTCCCGGAGCATACAAAATTTTTCAGTCATATCTCTGAAGCGATGCTTGAGCTTGTTTATATTCCGGCGCTGCTGCGTCTATATAACCGTTTTGCAGGTGTAAGAAAGCTACAGAGCGGTATTTTGCAGCAGTACGTTTTATATACCCTGATTACCTTGATTCTGCTGCTCTTGGCGAGTTATGTATGACTAAATTGGACAGTAAGATCGGGAGGTTTTTGCCATGAGTCAGGTCGCTACCATGAATGAGCAACCTATAGAAGACCGCATCAAATGGGTATTTGATCTGGCCCGGCGATATTCGGCAGAGTTTTGCTCTCCGGAGGCTTTTCTTGCCAGAGAACGTTATCTTGCGCAACATCCAACCGCTATTGCAGTTTTGAAATGCATGGATGGGAGGATCAATATCCCGGTTGCCACAAATACCCCTGCCGGAATTATTCAGCCGTTCAGAAATCTTGGCGGAATGTTTGATATGGGGTGGCCACACCTCGGGGAAGTGCTGGCCCAGTATGTTCAACGTATGGTAAAAAACGGACGACGCGTTTTGATTCTGATCACCTACCATTTCTCACGCGGTGATGTCCATCGTGGTTGTTCCGGATTCAATTGCGATACCGAAGCGGCTATAGCACACACACGCCAGATTCAGAATCAGATGGAGGCAATATTCGGTGATGGACACGACACAGTTTATCCGCTTATCTGCGGGTTTGAAACCGACGAGGACGCGATTTTGCTGCACAGTCCAGACGGTAGAATTCTGGACCTTTCCGGTGACATCACTGAAGAAAAGTTTGCGGTAGAACTTGCGCTTCGTTTCAACGATATGCCACGCGAAATGCAGAGTGACCTTCTGCCCCTGCTGGCTGGCAATCTTTCACACATTAAGGAGCTTCGCCAGAATCGCCGGTCACTAATTGTCGAACATCACGAATGGATGATCTGTCTGGGGCGTGGCTTCGATTTTCTGCACACTCCAAATCTTGCACTGATTGTCGGGCCTTACAGTCCCAACCTGTCAGATCCGATTCGAAAGGCTGCGGCAATCATTGAAAGTAATATGGCCGCCGGAAGGATTCCAGACGATGGTTTCCTCCTACTTGCTTCGGTTCCGTACGATGAAATAGGTGTTGATCGGGCAAGAGCTGAAATGAAATCGAATTTCCTTTCCAGATTTGCTGCAGAAGTTATTGAGCAGGAGTTTCCAGATCTTGCCAGTAAAATGATCCGTCATACTGCAGTACTGGAGTGGAACTCGCGCCGGATAGATCAGCTACTTTGAACATAAGTAGTCATAAATTTAAACAATTGGCTGAGACAATTTGTTGTTGTGTAATAGTAGAACATTGCAATAGAAAGCCGGTCGCAAGAATCCGGTAAAGTATCCCCTGAAATGTCCTGCAGTTAATCAAGTTGTAACACTTACCGATTTTTTTGTCCGATTTTGTTGATGACAATGTTCTGCCTCATCTGTATAAATGGGGCAGATTTTTATTAGTAAGAACTAGGTAGAGTATGGAAAACGAACAAGAAAACACTCAATTGCCTTTTGGTATACATATAGGAATAGTTTCACTGTTTGTGGCATTGGCAGTTATATTTACTTGGCCACTGATTATAAATCTTAGCGGCATTCCCGGAGGCGATTCTTTTGTATTCACCCATTGTTACTGGTGGTACAAAAAAGCTCTGTTTTCATTGCAAAATCCATTTGTTACAAAATATATTTTTTACCCTGAGGGAGTAAACCTCGCTTTTCAGAGCGGTACGTTTGGTAATTTCCTGATTACTTTGCCGGTGACTTTATTTGCTGGGCCTGTCGTCGGGGTTAATATTTCATATTTATTGACATATATTTTGGCTGCCTGGTTCACCTTTTTGTTGGCATATCGAATTACAAAAGATATCCAGTCGTCATTGGTGGCTGCATTTTTGTATAGCTTCAGCTTTATGCATACCGGTCACGGCGTTGGTCATCTTAACGTTTCTAGTATGCACTGTTTGCCAGCTGTGCTGTACGCACTTTATCGGACAATCGAACTGCGCTCATGGGGTTGGACGATTGTTGCCGGTACATTTTGGGGGATGACCATATTAACTGACCAGCTTCAGACGATTATTGTCGCTGGTGCATCCGCTGCCGTTTTTGTATGGTGCCTATCTAATAGAAGATCGCTCGGCTTTGGTTTGTGTGAAATATTCTATCGTTTTGCACTGATTCTAATGATTGGTTTGTTACTCGCCTCCCCTTATCTTGTCGCAATGGTCAGTTTCATGGGCAACGGAAGTGCACCGCTCGAAAGGGGAATGTTTGATGCCGGTGGCTCAAATTTTTTTGCCGGAGATCTGCTTGGATTTGTGCTGCATCCACGAGGGTACGGTCTTTTTGTGGAACTTTTCAACTCATGGCTTCCCAGTTATGGTAGCCCTCGTCAACTATTTACGGGTTTGACCACTATTTTTCTATTGTTCTATCTGGCTTGCTCAAAACATACGAATCCATTTGTCGGAAAACTCTGGATTGCCGCAGCACTTTCTTTCGTACTTTCTTTGGGCCCGACGCTTCATATTGGAGGACGTTGGCAGTGGTGGAATGATGGTTCTTTTATTAAACTTCCTTATTTCTATATTGCCAAACTTCCATTGTTTGCCCAGATACGTACGCCAGACCGCTTTCATATTTCAACAGGTTTTGCAGTTGCTTTGCTTGTCGCTTTTGCATTGATCTCGTTGAGGAATTTTTTTGAAGGGCGGTTCAGTAAGAAGTCAGCCAGAACTATTGTCTGGGTGATTTTTTTGTTGTTGGTGATTGAATACCTGCCAGCTGTCGGTGCAATGCACCAAGTTCCTACTTCACAGGTACTTAAGTCTATAGCCAGTGAGCCAAACAATGCTCCGATATTGTGGTTGCCTCTTTCCCGTTCTTCTTCTTTTGCCCGTAATGGCTTCGAATCTTCGGTAAAGGCAATGTATTACCAGACAATTCATGAAAAACCGATTTTGAACGGCTTGATTTCAAGGGTCAGTAGCGATCTTCTGGGATTTAATTCGACGATTCTTGATTCATTTGTATATGCAGGCAATCTTGATCGCATATATTCCAACGGTTCTATTCCATCTTTTGAGCCAGGAGAGCTGGATCAGCTTTGCCTTGATGCGCTGCTGAAACGCCCTTTATGGGATGAATTGCGCAATAAATATGGTTTCAGGCATATCATTGTACAGGCGCCTTTTGACCAGGAGGGTTGGGCAACAAATCGATATGTTGAATGCATTACCGGTCAAACCTTAATTAAGGAACATTCAGGCGGGATCTCGTACATCAATCTTAAGTAAGGTACGCAAAAGTATGGAAGAAGTTGAATATGAGCAGATGTACCGAATGGAGGATCAGCACTGGTACTTTGCCGGCAAGCGAAATCTTGTTATGTCCCTGCTTGCCGACCATCTTGTAAAAGATAAACCGCAGATTCTTGATGCAGGGTGTGGCACTGGCAGGACGCTTGCTGAATTGGACAGGCACTATGATGTTGTTGGTATGGAGCCTAATGGCGACGCACTTTCTTACGCGTCTAACCGCGGCATGAAACGGTTGGTTAGCGGCAGTCTGGACCAACTGCCTTTTACTAATGAGGTCTTTGATGCAGTGACGGTTCTGGATGTGTTGGAACATTGCGATAATGACTGCCGTGCCATGGCTGAGATAGAGCGGGTCTTAGTATCTGAAGGGTTGTTGATTGTTACCGTGCCTTCATATCAGTGGTTGTGGAGTGCGCATGATGAAGCGCTGCACCACAGAAGACGCTATACAAAAACCAGTTTATTGATGCTGTTGGAGCAAAACGGATTTATTGTAAATAAAATCAGTTATTTTAACACATTTGTATTCCCATTGGTGGCGATTAGGCGTCTTGTCAGCAAGGTGCTGAAGAGGGATTCCGGCACTGCAGATACCGATGCAATGCCTCCTGCTTTTGTAAACAGTACTCTGTACGGTCTGCAAAGCCTTGAACGGGCTTGTATAGGACTGTTCAACTTTCCGTTCGGTGTCTCACTTGTCTGTGTTGCGAGAAAAAAATGACTATTATTGTTTGTTGCTTAAGGAGCTG
>CAJBRY010000575.1 GCA_903958085.1 uncultured Geobacteraceae bacterium | reverse complement strand
CCCTGAAGCGTAGTCCGATTGACTCGCTTCAAACAAACTCAAAAACTAAAAATGGAGGCAACAAATGAGCGTTACATCTACAATGTTTACCGGAGTTAGCAGCTTACTCGCCAATGCAGAAGGAATGAGTGTAATCGGCAACAATATTTCCAACGTAAATACAATTGGCTTCAAAGGTTCCAGGACTCTTTTTGCAGATACCCTTTCTACATCGCTTGCCGGTGGGTCACAAGTAGGACACGGCGTAGCACTCCAGAAAGTTGACAATCTCTTCACGCAGGGCTCATTTGAGTCAACCGGAAACGTGACCGACCTGGCAATTCAGGGGAACAGTTTTTTTGCCGTAAAAGATCCTAACGTCAACTCCCCGGTCAATCAGAATAATTCTCTCCTTACAAGATCAGGTGCGTTCCGTCTCGATAACAATCTCAATCTGGTCAATGCAGATGGTTATCAGGTTCTGGACACCCAGGGAAATCCGATCAAATTCAGTGATAACGCTGCCGCCATCGCAACTATCAACGCAGCGCTGACAACGCAATGCACTACACCGGCCGGCGTACTTAATACGCAGGCAGCAGCACTAATCAATCCAGCCACTGACTTTACAAATGCAATTTTTGCCGCCGCAGGAGCAGCGTTCAATACACAGGCCGGAACCATAGTCACTGCAGCAAATGCGTTTGACCCTGATTACACAACCGTAGGCACTGTGTTAAATACCCAGGCCGGAGTTGTAAATACTGCTGCCACAGCTCTTGTTACTGCCGTAGAAACTCCTGCGGCAGTTACGACTCTTGGAGATACATACAATGCTCAAGCAGTGACTTTATTTGATGGCGCAGGAACTGGTGCAACAGATGTTTTTGCAACAAACATAGGCGCACTAGCAGGTATAACACCCGCAGAAACAGCCGCTGCCGCTGCAATTCAGACCGCCGCTGCCGCCGCAGCTGCCGCAGCTGCCGCAGCTTCACCTGCTGCTGGTGGTGCGGCGACCGCAACTACCATTAATGCTGCTCATGCAGCAATGGATACTCTGACCAGTTTGATCAGCAGCAGCAGCGCTACCTTCGTTACAGCTGGAGCCGCTGCTGAATTAGCCACTTTAAATACTGCAGTCGCCTCGGCCAATACAGCTATTGATGCCTTTGCGACTACAAAAAGTGAACTATTAGCAGCAGCAGCAATCCAGACAGCAGCAGCAGATGCTCAAACAGCAGCAGCCGCTGCCGTTGTTACACCGACCGTAACTACTATCGCGGCAGCACAGGCAGCATTAGCAACATTGACGACATTGACGGCAAACAGCAGCACAAGCTTTACTCCGAACAGCACAGCTTACAGCACCTTCAACGCAGCGCTGACCTCCGCAAACAATACCGTTACCACTGCGGCTGCAACGGCATTGACAAACGGCACTACCGCTGAAAAAGCTGCACAGGCTGCGATACTGGCTGCCGCAAATGCCGCACAGACTGCTGCAACCGCAGCTACAACGACTCCTTACAGCGCTTCTAACGTTGCTGCAGCTCAGTCAAAATTTGACGCTCTGAATACACTGGTAAACAACAGCACTTTTACAACATCGAATATCATTACAGCGTTCAATACATTCAAGGCAGCTTTAACGGCTGTAAACACTGCGAACGCATTGAATGCGCCTCCTGCTGAAATTGCAAAAACAATTGCCATTAAGGAAGCTTCAACGGCTGCCCAGGCTGCTGCAATAACAGCAAGCATCACCCCAACACCGGTTACTGTTGCCGCTGCCCGAGCCGCTTTTGAAAATGTTGCAACATTAACCAATAACAGCAACCTGACTCCTACAGCTTTTGTAACTGCATACAACACATTCAAACTGACACTCGACCCGGCAAAGGCAGCAGTTGATGCAGCAATGGCGGCAGCATCACCGCAGATAGAAGCTGTTCAGGAACAATTGGCAGCCGCACAGGGTTTGGCATTCAGCAAGATAACGAGCATCGATCCTAGCGGTTTGATCACCTATCTGGGAAAAGATGGCACTACGCTGAACTACTACAACGCTTCCGGTCAGGTTGGCATAGCTGCGACCAGTGCCAATAGCGTCGGGGCACAGCGTCTGGCTGTTATCAATGTAATTAACCAGGGCGGTCTTGAAAAAGCGGGCGGTACTCTTTTTAGGGCAATGTCAGAATCAGGAGTTCCGGCAACTGCATTCTCATTGGCTGAGAATTCTGCTAATGGCAGCAGCGAAAAAGTTTATACCAACTCCCTTGAGCAGAGCAACGTGGATATGGCCAGTGAGTTTGTCAAAATGATCCTTACTCAGCGCGCATATTCAGCAGGTTCCAAAATCATTACAACTTCAGATGAAATGACACAGGAAGTGATAAATCTTAAACGATAATCAAGCAGTAGATAGGTAACAATTACGGAGGCGCTTCCCTACATAATAGGGACACGCCTCCGTACCCGTTTAAATAGTTGCAAAAACTGCGAATTCGTTTTACATATTGGATTCAATAATAATCCATTGAATTCATTATCCATTTGCGGAGGATGACATGGCAAAAGAAGAACAGGCACCGGCTGAAGCAGAAGCAGAGGGCGGCGGCAAAAAGAAGTTGTTCATCATTATCGGTGCGGCGGTCGCGGTTGCACTCATTCTTGGAGTTGTTGCCTTCATGATGTTGGGCAAGGGCGATAAGAAGACCAAAAAAGAGGGTGAAGCAACCACGACGGAAGCTGCAGCCGGTGGTCATGGTGCACCAGCAGCAGAATCGGGTGGTCATGGCGCTCCAGCAGCCTCAGGAGGACACGGTGCAGCTGCGGGTGCCGCTGGCGCTCCTTCAGCTAATATTTTTGCCTTGGAACCTTTTATCGTGAATATTTACGATGGTCAGGAACTCCGCTATCTAAAAGTAAAAGTTGAACTGGAAATGGTCAGTCCGGCGATAAAAACTGAAATTGAGGGACGCCTGGCTCCTATCCGTGATTCCGTTCTGATATTACTTAGTGCTAAAACTCTTCAGGATGTTCAGGATGTTCAGGGGAAAAATACACTTAAAGACGAAATTCTCGGTGCAATAAACAAGAGTATTCCTCCTGGCAAAATTGCCAAGGTCTATTTTACTGATTTCGTGGTTCAATAGGTAAGAAGTGGCTGCAATGGAAAAAATTCTTTCAAAAGCCGAGATCGAAGCGCTACTCAATGCTGTCTTTGAAGGTCGCATTGAACCTGAAAAGGAACTATCAAAGGCAGAGGGAGCGGTTGCAACTTACGACCTCGTCAACTCGGACACACAAAAAGGATCTGTTCCAAATCTCGACATTATTTATGACAGTTTTATCCGCTCTAATCGCGTCAATCTCTCCAACCGCTTACGAAAGTCTGTAGAAATAAAGAAAATCGGCGCCCGTTCATATAAGTTCGATGATTTTTTGCAGACTCTTGCAACTCCCGTCTGCATGGGTATTTTCAAGATTGAACCACTAAAAGGTGCTGCACTTATTTCTTTTGACAATACCCTGGTTCTGTCGCTGGTTGACAGCCTTCTGGGTGGCGCTGGCAGCGCAAAAGTCCCTCTTGCCAATCGGATGTTTACTTCTATTGAGCTGAGGCTGATGGAAAAAATAGTTGGAGATGCCTTACAGGATCTAGAAAAAGCATGGGCTCCCCTTTATGCCACGCACATGAGTCTCCTGCGCATGGAAACAAACCCCCGTCTGCTCAATATAGTACCCCCGGAATACCAGATAGTTACAATGACTCTTAAAATCCAGATTGATGATGTTTCCGGCAACATGATGTTTGCCGTGCCGTATATGACTATAGATCCTATCAGGGATAAGCTTAAGACCGGCATGCAGTTCGACCTGATGGCCATCGATCCGCAGTGGTCTTTCAGACTCTCTTCAGAGCTTATGGAGGCACCTATGGAAACAACAGTGGAAATGGGAAATGCCAGTATTACTCTGCGTGAACTCCTTGACCTGGCTCCTGGTGACACCATAATGCTGGACAATACAAGTTCAAGCGAAATGGTTGTAAAAGTTGAGGGGGTGCCAAAATACTTCGCCGTTCCTGGCATCAAACATGGCAACAAAGCAATTCAGATTAGTAATGTTTATAAAAATAGGGGGCACTAGTGAGTGATACTTCAGAAGCGAATGAAACGTCCCTTGACAGGAAAAACCTTGAATTCATTCTTGATATTCCTTTACAGGTAACTGTTGAATTAGGGCGAACCAAACTCCTGGTAAAGGACATTTTACAGCTGAATCAAGGCGCAGTTGTCGAGCTGACCAAACTGGCAGGGGAACCTCTGGATATTTTTGTCAATTCGAAGCTTGTAGCTCGGGGTGAAGCGGTTGTTGTCAACGAAAAGTTCGGTGTTCGTCTGGTTGACATAGTTACACCCAACGAGCGGGTGGAGAAAATTTTGTGAAGGGTGCGGTTACCGCACTATTTATCCTCCTACCTACACTAGCGACAGCGGCAGAAGGCTCCGCTTCGGAATTCAGCTTTCTTGCAAGCTTTCTGCAGATGATTGCGGCACTAACCCTTGTCATTGGCCTTATATTGGTTACTTGGCATTTTTCAGGCAAACTGATGAAGGGCTTGCCAATAGGTCAACAGCAATTTTCAAAACATATTCGATTGGTAGAAACAAGGTACTTCGGGCCAAAACGATCTCTTCTGCTTGTTGAGGTCGGTGGTGAATATTTGCTTCTTTCAAGCACTGATGCAGGCTTAACACTTATAAAGCAGATAGACATGCTGGAAGAGATCGAAGTAATCGAAGAGAACGTAGAAGAGAACCGTTTTTCAGCGATCCTGACACGTCTGAGACAGAAATCATGACCATACGTTCCAACAAAAAAACAGCCATTATTTTTTGCCTTACCATCCTGGCCCTGCTGGCTGGCGTCGTGGCTTTTGCGGAACCTATTCCAATCCCATCGCTAAATATCGGTGTCGGCACCGCTACAAAGGCGAATGACGTTGCAGTCACAGTTCAGATATTTCTGCTGCTTACGGTAATGTCTCTGGCTCCAGGGCTATTGATAATGACCACGTCGTTTACCCGAATTGTTGTAGTTCTATCGTTTTTACGCACAGCAATGGGTACACAGGCCGCTCCTTCCAACCAGATTATTCTGGCACTGGCGATGTTTTTAACTTTCTTTATCATGACACCGGTATGGCAGCAGATAAACAAGGATGCCTATCAGCCGTGGAAAGCTCAGCAGATCACTCAGGAGCAAGCCATGGAGCGAGCTGTCAAACCGGTGCGCAATTTTATGCTTTCCCAAACGAGGGAAAAAGATCTGGCACTATTTGTGAGTCTTTCAAAGCTGCAACGACCAAAAAATGCGGAAGACATTCCTACTCTGACTATCATTCCAGCATTCATGATTTCGGAACTCCGTACGGCTTTTCAGATCGGATTTCTGATCTATATTCCTTTCATTGTTGTGGATATGGTTGTGGCCTCAGTTCTCATGTCAATGGGCATGATGATGCTTCCTCCAGTAATGATATCATTGCCATTTAAAATCCTGCTATTTGTGCTTGTAGATGGCTGGGGACTGGTAATCAGTTCACTCGTAAAAAGTTTTGGATAGGTGACAGATAATGACTCCAGAATTGGTTGTACAACTTGCAAGACGCAGCTTTGAAGCAACACTGCTTCTGGCAGCTCCACTTCTGCTTGCGAGCCTCTTTATTGGACTTCTGATCAGTATTTTCCAGGCAGTTACCTCAATTAACGAAGCAACTCTTGCCTTTGCGCCAAAAATAATCGCCGTCATGGTCGCAATGATTATCTTTTTCCCATGGATGATGAGTTATATGGGTGACTTTACCCGAGAGATATATTCCTTCATAGCAATTATGAGGCGTTAGCCTCTGATGTTCCCCCTGCTCCCCTTTCCAACACCTAGAGAAGTCATTTTTTTTATGCTGGTATTAAGCCGGGTGGCCGGAATTTTTGCTGCATTACCGGTTTTTGGAGGCAGAAGGCTGCCTCTCAGAATCCGGGCTATTACAGTATTTATGATTACTCTGGTATGTTTTCCTGCACTATCAGTCACTCCTCCGGAAGTACCTACTGATGTATTCACCCTTGCCCTTCTTGCATTTAGTGAAGTAATGATTGGACTGACTCTGGCATTCATTACCCAGATTATTTTCGCAGCTGTTGAATTTAGCGGTCAAATCATCGGGATGCAGATGGGGCTGACAATTTCGTCAATACTTGATCCTTCACTCGGCACTCAAAACCAGATTATGGCGGTAGTACAGACTCTTTTTGCAACTCTCATGTTCCTGTCTCTTAATATTCATCACCTGTTTATTCGTGCCATAATGGACAGCTTCAAGATAATTCCGCTTGGAGGATGGCATTTAAGCGGAGAATTGATTAATTTTCTTGTGATCCGGACTGCAGACATATTTATCATCGGAATACGATTGGCTGCACCGGTTATGGTCGGCCTTCTGCTGACATCTGTGGCACTTGGTATCATGGCTCGTGCTTTTCCCCAGATGAATATCTTTATGATCAGTCTGCCACTGAATGTCGGTTTGGGATTAGTGATTTTAGGCATGACCATTACTATTTTTCTGCATGTTCTGGAAGTCTCCTTCGGCAATCTTAATGGCCAGATTGAAGCGTTATACCGGCTCATGGCAAAGGGGGGATGACCTACGGCTGAAGATGTAGACAAACACTCCAAAACCGAACATCCGACCGGGCAGCGCCTCGGAAAAGCAAGGGAAGACAGCCCGCCACCGATGAGTCAGTTGCTGACCTCCTCGCTCACGCTGCTTTCAGGCATTGTCTGTCTGTATATTTTTGGCAGCTTTATGATGGATGGTCTTAAGCAGAATACAGTCAAAATTCTGTCAACAATGGGCAACTTCCAACTGACTGAATCAAACATCTATGTTCTTATGATCAAGCTGTTTGGAACCATTGTACTCCTGCTTGCTCCGCTTATTATTACGATTATTGCAACTTCAGTTCTTTCCAATCT
>CAJBRY010000574.1 GCA_903958085.1 uncultured Geobacteraceae bacterium | reverse complement strand
CCATAAACCACATTATCCCTTTTTATGGTATATTGTCAAGCCGCCTTACGTTTGCCTACATGAATATTAACAACATTATCTTTTTTCTGTGACTCTGTGACAATGGATAAGAGCTTGCGCTCCCATTTCTCCAGTGCCATTTGTTTTTCCTTGTCATAACGGTATTGGTTATAAACCTTGATTACACCTTGTTTGGCATGGTTCAGAACTGCATCAATTACTTCATCCATTTCACCTGACTGAGCCATGAAGGTTGCAGCTGTACGTCTCAGATCATGTGGCGTGAAGTGGTCAATACTGAATCTGTTATTCATAGTCTGGTTGCCGTCGGTTCCTATGACCGGTTTACCTTTATCATCAATCACCGGCCATTCAAGATTTCTGCCTACTGCAACAGCCAAAGCATGACGTGTGATCGATTCAGTTTTTTTGAGATGCGGGCAGGGGAAAATATATCCGCTATATTCAACATCTGTAGGGATTTCTCGAATAGTTCTGACATGCTCTATGGCCTGCTGAATTATTTCGACTGCTAAGCCAGACAAAGGAACTCTGTGCGTCTTTCCGTTCTTTGCTCTATCAGCTGATATTGTCCACCAGTTTCCGTTTATCTCGTTAGTATGCATTCCAATAACTTCCCCAGGTCGTTGCGCTGTAATAAGTATCAGCTTCAAAGCAAATCTGAGTTCGTTAGACATGGCACAGGTCAAGAGGTTATTCCAAAAAGCTTTGATCTCTTGTTCGGTGAAGACTCGATCTCTGGTTTTTTTTGGCGCAGGAAGCTTGAGGCCATTGCATGGGGAAAAAGGGAGAATGTCTCGCTCAACGGCAAAATTGAACATTTTGCGGATAACCTGAAAACTATTATTTGCCTGTCCTGGAGAACCACGGTCAATGATACTTTCAAGTGCCCGCAAAACATCACGCTTTACAATATCTGCCGCCTTACGTTTACCCCATGCAGGGACAATCTCCTTATTCAATATGCGTTCATCTTCCTTCCATGACCGTTTAAACTTCATGGCATGACGCTCGATATATTCTTTACAGAGTTCAGCAACTGTATCAGCTTGAGATCGTGCTGCTTCCTCAGCAATGCGTTTCACCTGTTGGCGTTTCTTCTCGGCGACAGGATCAACAGCATCGCTACTCCAACGACGTAGTGCTTTGACTTTTACCAATTCAGAATGATACAGTTCACGAGCATCCTTCAAGGACTTTTCTCCACCCTTTTTCGATGCAGTCACATAGTTGCAAAGCGTCATAGTACGGCGCTGGCCGTCCACCTTATATTGATAGAAGAAGGTCATGGTTCCTGTCTGAAGAACTCGAATGCCGAAACCGGGTTCACCCTTCGCCATGCAGACGTAATCAGTTTGTTTTGCTGGTTCAAGATTTCTGATAGTAGCGTCATCGAATTTGACCTGCATATGAAACCTCCACTAGATTTTGTGTTGTACTTTTGTTGTACTTTTAAGTGTGACTTTCGATGTAAAACGATGAAATGCCATGAGGTAATTATTACGGAATTTGAAGAGATAAGTCAATGAATTATTAGGGTATATTTGATTTTTTATGACTAGTAGAGAAATGCCGTGATAGCAGCAAATATCCTAACTTCGAACCTGGGTGTCGGCCGTTCGAATCGGTCCGGGCGTACCAATAAAAACAAGCGGTTAGGTATGTTCCTAATCGCTAGTTTTTTGTTGTGTAACCTCTAGTGTAACCTTTGCTTGTCTTGCTACCTCCGCCATACAGCTAATTATAAGCGATTGATATACCGATATACTCCATGATCTCCAGATGATGACAGATTGCAGGTGTCAATTCTTCACGTGCCAGTTTCAGATCTTCGGCAGGCAGGGATAGTGCATTTTCTCACATTATACAAGGCTATGGCGTTCATAACATCGTACATGGTTACATTGAAAATGACTTTGGATGGATCCGTGAGATGTGACAGACTACTGACTATTTCGGCGTGCTTCACGTGGGTTCACCTCCTTTAGTGGTGGATTTCAGGCAAAAAGAAACCCCAGAGCGGCTGACCAAGGGGTCTTAAGCGTACATCGATTATATTTATTGTACTAAAGGCTCATGTTGCCATAATTGATTCCGATAAGAGTAATTGCGGTTCATCTAACTTCTTGGGTGACATATGATGACATTAGAAAAGTCCGTTTGCAGTCATTGTGGCAGAGAATTTGAGAAAGACGGTTCAGCAATGGTCTATTCAATCAAGTCATTTATGAATAGTTGCAAGATTGCAATTACTACAGGTGTACTGATTCCAAAACAATTACATTACTGCTCTGACAAGTGTATGTTTCAGCGAGAGCAAGGCTTGGTGGAGCATGGCTTTATTAATGGCGAGATTATCTGAACGACCGATACGACTGCTCAAATTATTCTGGAACTGCAATTACATCCTCCTCACTGGAACATTCTTCCTGTCTTTACATTTTAAAATTTAATTATTGGCCTGGCAGCCGGAAATGCAAAAAGGCACTCTGACGGGTTGGGTCAAGGTGCCTCTGTGATTGTTAGTGAAATTGTGGAAATTGTTTTTATAAACAAAACGACAACTTTTTTGATTTAGTCCCCAAGCTACCGACCAGTTCCTGAACACTTATCATTAAGCTTTAGGTTTCTTCTGGTTCTTAGACTTTTTTAGCTTTCTGAACTCCCACGGTGGTTGAGGATTACTCTGCTGCCATAAGCCTCTGCGCTCCTTTCTTGCATGATCTTCAAGTTTAATATACTCAGAAGCATAAGGAATATCTAAATACTGCCGGTATGCCCATGCCCAACCAAAGCGAAGCATTTCTTTATTTATATTCTTATCATTACAAATTACTATTGCCACGGTTCTCTTGTACTGATCAATTGCCATGGATTCTACTCTAACTGGCTTATTAATTACCATAGTCAAAAGCGCTTCGTATGCATTTACTCCGAAAGGTTGTCCCCCCTTGCTTACAATGCCTGTCTTCATATTTGTTATCTCGGCTTCTGGTGCATCAATACCAAAAAGCCTAATATTCAGCTTTGTCCCTCTAGAGTCTGTTATGAGTAAAGTGTTACCATCAAGTACTTTTGTAACAGTCCCTTCAAACATTCTTATGGGAAATTGATTAGCAAGGGATGGGGAGATGATAAGGAGCGACAGCAAAAAGGACATGATAAAGATTATTCTCATCGTATCTCCCTAATACTGCTGGAGTGTACATGACTATTAATGAAATAAGTAAAAATCAATTTAGATCGCAGTCTATAATTGAAATACGAACAGATTGTTAGTTATTTCAATGACATCTTTTAATGTTTGTTTGATGCGGTTTGTTTAGTTTTGATCTTTCACGCTTCAGGACTATTTTACTATTAGATCGTTTTTTACAGATGTGACATCCTTAACTCCTGTCGCAACGCCACCTGCCTTTACAACACTTTGCACAGAATCAACAAAGCCACTGAGCTGAACTTCTCCTTTAAATGTTTTTACGTTTATCTGTAACGATTTGAGCGTCGGATCTTCAAAAATAGCTGCTTTCACCTTTGTTGTGATTGCACTATCATCAATAGTCTGGCCGGTACTTTCCTGGGT
>CAJBRY010000573.1 GCA_903958085.1 uncultured Geobacteraceae bacterium | reverse complement strand
GCCCATAAAGGACGGGCGCTATGCCGTAAATGCTCCAAGGGCGGTAAACGATACGGTGTTTCAATCCTCGCCCGCCCATAAAGGACGGGCGCTATACCATCGTCACCGATGTTGTGCGAGAGAACAATCAGTTTCAATCCTCGCCCGCCCATAAAGGACGGGCGCTATGAACAGGCAGCGTCATTAGCAGCGTATTACAGCAGTTTCAATCCTCGCCCGCCCATAAAGGACGGGCGCTATATACCCCCTAAAAAGAGGATAATTTACAACACGTTACTATGCTATTTCTGCGAACCTGATAAAAATTCCGCTTGAGCAGTACGCAACTCATCACTGTTTTATCTGTAACCTGCTGTTTTAACAACTTTGCGAACACCCCCATTTTCTGAAGGAGCAACCGGTTCGCACACTTCAAACAACCAATGTATCATCACCAAAATGAATCGTCTGAATCTCACCGTAACTTTCAACATGCTTTTCTCTCGGTTCCGTCAATCGATAGATACGCAGATTATCCAACGCCAACCTGACCTCTTTCAAAAGCTTGCGCCTAAACTCTTCAAATTTTAGCTGATCTACCTGACATTCAAAAACCGATTTTTGTACACGCTGACCATAGTTTTTACAAACCTGTGCCACCCGACGCAAGCGCCGCCTCCCTTCTCGTGTTTCAGTATTTACATCGTAACAGACAACTACCCACATAAATGACCTCACCCATGCACATAAGGTACATAACTTTCCAAATCACCCCGTAGGTGCCGCGCCAACAAAAGAGCCTGCAAGTGCGGCAACAATCCGACCGGTGACTTTTCTACCAGAAGAGGATGCTCTGCCTCTTCCTGTTTGCGTTTCTGATAGGCTGCCACAACTTCCTTACGCCCTTTTTCGTTTAAATAGACAGCGCCGCCGGGACGTGGCTCAAAATGTTCTATCGTAACCTGCTTGCGATTGATCAACGTAAGCGCCAGTCGATCAGCCAGAAAGGCGCGAAACTCTTCCATCAAATCCAACGCCAGCGACGGCCTGCCGGGACGCGGGACATGTAGAAAACCCATCTGCGGATCAAGCCCGACACCTTCCAATGCGCTGATACAATCGTTCAAAAGCAGAGTGTAGAGGAATGAGATCAGTGCATTGACCGGATCGAGCGGTGGACGACGATTACGACCGTTCATCGGCAAACAATCCCGCTCTGCCGGTTTCATCATCAGCGTGAACACATCAAAATAGGCTGCAGCCGCTTCCCCCTCCAGACCACGGACATGATCCGTGTCGCGGGGTGATTTCAGGTGAAACAGCGCGTTTGCCTGAACATCGGCAGATTTCCGCAGGCGTTTTTCCTCTTCCGGATTATCAGCCTCGCGGGCACTCCGCATCAACACGTTACGGGCATTCTTGACTTTTCCGGCGGTCATGGCAGCGGCAATGGCAATACATTTCGGCTCATCCTGGACAGCTTTGTACTGTTCCTGACGAAGCAACACATTGCCGGTGGTTTTGCCAACCAGGCGGCATTTGAAACGCCCGTTACGATCAAGTATGACAACCGCACGACCGTCATCGCCGCACTTGCCGAGGAAAAACGGCGAAATCATCACATTGCCCATGGTAACGATGGAACCCAAATGATGAAGCGGCACCTGGAGTTTCAATTCTCCGCCAACCTCAATCCGCACTGTTTCGTGGTCGAGTGACAGGTAAGCACCTTGCGTCATGACGTAAAGTGTGTTGAGCAGTTGTTTCATTGTTTTTTTCTCGCCAGTCTTTTTTTGCTTTCAGGTTCAGTCAGAAAATTTTCTTGAGTGACAACACGATCTCCGGTTTCTATTTCCAGTTTCTCCCTCGCGTCGCCAGCAATCTTGCCTCCCTTCCTCGCTGCGATCCTGTTTTCAGGAAAACCCAGCACATCTTGCTTGCGGGCAATCTCCGTCGTTGCTGCTTCACCAAGCATCGAGAAAATCAGTTCCAGATCGGTCATGTGATCACGCAAATTCTCTCGTTCCAATCCCTTAAATTCTTTGTATTCTGACGGCGTCATACCAAAGGCGGCCTTGCTGATCTCGGCGGTCAGGATGGCATATTCCGGTGATTCCTTTACGCCGCGCTGTTTCCACTCCTCCGTCAGCTCAGCTCGCACGGCAATGCCGCGCATCCGCTTCTCGATCCATGCTTCTGAATATCCCTTGGCACGGTATAGCTCTCGCGTTCGTGCTGTTGCCAGTTCCGGATCCTCAATTTCCTGCACCCGTTCATAGCCGACCTTTGCCAGCCAGCGCTTGAACGGCTCGGCCTTTGGTGAAGGGATTGATTGGATGATGCGGAAGAGGCCTTCGGTGTTGGCCATCTCCGTCAAATACTTTTTGCCATCTGTTGATTCAAGTTTCAGTTGTCGACAAAATGTCGACAACTCGATTTCACTTGATTCCAGTTCGCGCTGTTTCATTCGATACCAGTAGTCACGAGGCTTGTCACTGTCACTTAATGCTGCTATCACGTCAACCACAGCAAAAAACCAAACATCGTCAACAAGCAGTCTTCGAATTTCTTTGCTCTGAAAAACAACTAGTTTCGCTTCCATGATTCCTCCTCAAATTTCAAACAATTCCCGCGCCGCCTTACGGTTTCTCGCTTTATCGGTAACAACGGCAGGAAGACAGGTTTCTTTGAGCGAACATTCTGGACAACGCTGATTATTGATCGGTGGCGGAAGATGTTCTGAAGCAAGCAAACCATGGATTGCTGCAGCAGTCTCCTCTACGTGCTTCCTCAGCTCCTGTGTAAATGTAACTTCCCGGCGATGCATTGAACCTTTATGAAAAATAGCGCCATGTTCAATGCTGATGTTCAGCATTTCCTCCAAACAGAGCGCCTGTGCGGCCAATTGCAGATCATCATTAAGCCATTTATGCTTTTTGCCATGTTTGTATTCCACCGGATACACTGTACCGTCCGAATGAAACTCTACCACGTCGCAGCGGCCTGAAAGACCAAGATGCCGTGACCAGACCGGCAATGCATATTCATGGCGAACCCCTTCAGAATCGCAGACATGAAACGTCTGATCTGCCCGTTCATGCTCGGCGGTACCTTGCTGAGTATGAATGTTGTCTACAAATTCGTGATCCATGAAAATCAGCGCACAACGGCGGGGACAATAGGAATACTGATTAAGCGCGGAGAGTGCTATCACCTCCGCGCTATCATTCAATAATTCGCTCATGGGATCAGAAGTTCGACGCCAGCAGGCAAACGGTCGCGGTGGACAACAACCTCGTAATCAGCAAAACTGCGCGGCGAAGTGGCAGATTTTCTGACAATATCAACAATTGCCCCCTTATCCAAAAGCTTGTGGGCTGGAGCGCAACCAAGCATCGCCTGTTTGATGCGCTGATTCGGGTCGCTATCGGTGCCTACGTGTTTGAACACATACAGGCCACGGCATGACATCATCCCCTTGCTGGCGGAACGATCGTGGTCATACATATTCAAAAGAGCATCCCACAGGTTTTTCAGGTCATCATCTGAAAAACCGGTTCCTTTAGCGAGATTGGCACTGATAAAACCTTTGGCAACATAGAGACCATAAGGGATGAGTGCCTTGCGTCCCATGGTGCGGAGCTTGTCCTCTTCCTGCTCGTTTTCCCACTTTTCATAATCAGCAGAGGTCTTGGCGCCAGCGGCCTTATCAGCAACAGCCATACGAGTGATAGAAACATCCATCGGCAGGATAGGATCAACCGAACGGGCAAAGGAAAACTGTACCGGCCCACGCACCTGACCGGCATTGGCTCCGGTACTCATAACCGCGCCGAAGGTACGGACATCGAAGAAGGTTTTGCACATCCAGTCCCTGGCATCGCCAACCTGTTTTCGGTTGCCTCCACCTGCTGGTGCGCCTCCTGTCTCTTCGTGGGCTTTGGTGATCGGCTTATTCAGATTGGTGGCATGCTCGATGAAAATTGCGTTGGGGGATACATTGTCAAAACTTGTCTGAACGAAGTTCCGCACTCGTCGTTTCAGTGCAACGTCAGAGACAAGTCCGTGCATATCTTCCGGGTCAATACGCGGGCTGTTGCCTGCGTCCGGATCGCCATTGGGGTTGCCATTTTCACAGTCAAACAGGAAGAGGAATTCATAACGATTTTGGATGCTCATTGATTGTCTCCTTTGGTTATTTCGTTGGTGTCATTATTTTTTCCGGCACGGTTGGCGGCAATCTGTTGATAATAGCCAAGGGCAAAAAGGCTTTGCTGATCGAGGTTGAGGGTAGAAGGTATGCGATCCTGGATATGACTCATGATTTCAGCAATCTGTCCTTCATACCAGTAGGTAAGCCCACCCTCCAACTTGTTCAGGTGGTTCTTGGCATTGCCCACAAGTCGCCCGAGGGTAAGCCCCGGTGTTTGGCTTGCTGCCACATAGTAACGCTGGACAACGCCAGCTCCCACATCTCCCAAAGCTTTTCGTTGTAAGTCTGCCAGCACGGCCAATAATCGCCCGCACTGATAGGCGGGGTCGGGGTGTTCCTTGTTAAGATAGGCACTCATCTGTTGATCTCCTTTGCGAATGAAATATGCTTTGATTAATCCCATACGGGCATGATTAAACGACTTGTCGTCAATAATATCGGCACGAAAACGAGCCAATGCCTGTGCGATGATTGGTTGTGGGATTGGCAAGCCAGACAGGGCAACTCGCCAGAGAGTCGTTGCAGTTGGTGCCGGAAGGTCTTTCAAGTCGCGCATAATTGAGCCGCAAACCGCCATAAATTTTGGATCGTGTGCAGTATTTCCACCATCTCTGGCTACAATCTCAAGATCGGAAAACCATTGTTCAACCCTGGCAACCAGCTCTTCAAAACTCCCCTCCATCCAGTCGCGGATCATGACCCGCCCGGAAGCGCCGGAAAGCGTCAGCGCATAGTAGCGGTTGTTTACCGGAATTGGCCTTTCACCTTTTCGCAGAGCGGCAAGAATTTCACGAGCAGATTGCTGGGCTGCACCTTCGGTTAGTTCCGGCGGCTCGCATAAAAACCAGAGCGGGTCATTTTCCTGCGAAATAGAATCCTTGAACCAATGCACGACAAGTGTATTTGCCAACTTGCGAGAATGGTTCCTTATCAAATGATTGAGAGCATCCACATACGCGCGAACCGGCTTTGCACCCATTGCAGCATTACGAGCCTGTTCCAAACCGAAGGAACAAAATGCAGACTTGTCAAAACCGGCAATAACGTCTCCTGTGCCCAGTCCACCAACGCCAGAAAGACCGCCGATTTTCGGCTGAGTAGCAACAGGTTCAAGCGCTTCACCTGATAGAAAACAGACCATACCAGCAGAAACTACATCGGGAAAAAGCTGCTCCCCAAGTTTACCTTTTTTGGGTTTCTCTTCCACCTTTCCCTTGGTTTGATCTGCATCACGCCACCCTCGCCACCACTCAAGCACTTCGGCCTGCTGTAATGGATCAACGCCAGCAATGCGCCATTTCATCCAGTCAGTTGGCTTGGCCTTTTCCAGCGCAAACCGGTCACGCAGTTTTTCTATCTCTTCGCAGTTTTTCATAAAGCCGGCAAGCGGCTGAAGCGCAGGTATCGTCTCAGAAGATTGGCAAATCATACCTTTTAAAAACTGATGCTTTTCACCAGATGTGGCAACCTTTTTCGGGTCTTCATTTGCTTTGCAGAAAAGTGAAATTGTCTGCAGGGTTTCAACTAAAAAATGTGCTCGTCCTCCGGCATTCATGTTGTGCATGTCAGGACATTTTGATGTCTGCTCCCCTTTATCATCACCTACCGGCAAAACATTGATAAGTTGTCCATCTGCGGAAACATCAACCAGCCAGCGCACACTCCGCGTTGTGAATCCCGGTTCTGAATCAGCAAGGTTTTTGTGGGCATATTCTACAAGTGATTGCAGCATCAGAGTTGCCCCCTTTCCGGCTTGCGTACCTTTTCATGGTCGAAGGCAGGCACTTCCAGCACTCCACCCACCAGCGTGGCGTCAAAGAGTGATATAAACGGCTTGTCATCCCGCACAACATCCCGTCTTAGATCAAAAACATCGTAAAGCATCCAGCCGATATGCTGATCAAACTGAGCCGGTTTTTTCCGTTCTTCGCCCGGTTGCACATACTCAAAAAATGCCGGAAATTCGCTGCAGCCAAAGAACGGCTGTTGAAAACATTTCCCCTGCTTTGCCCGGCGCTCAAACATGCTATCGAACTTGTTGATCTGCTCCGGCGCTGAGAATTGAGGTTTGGGGATAATCCGGGCAGTCAGCCGGTAACGGACATTTTTCAATGCCATGGTCTGGCGCTGTGTTCGCCCTGTCGTAGGGTCGTCGCTATCTGCCATAAGCGGTTCCGGTGTTTCCTCTCCACGTATCCATTTGTTCATCTTTGCCGTGCCGGGGACAATGCCCTTCACCTCGTTCCTTCGCAAAGCCAGATAGCGCGGCATCTCCAGCACTTCAATCCTTTCAATCTGCCAGTGAAAATAGGGTTTCATGCCGTGGGGATCACGTATCCCCTCCCAATAGATGGCATCAAATATCCCCCGTGCAGCGGACGGCGTAATAACCGGATAGCTGAACCGCTCGACCTTCATTTCCGGCCTTGTAAAACAGGCCAAATCTCCCCAAACTTCAAGGGTGTGGTTTTTCTTGCTCACGTTGTTCCTCCTTTCGTCAGCCGATCATAATCAACTGCGACTGTGACTTTGGAAGACACAGCCCTGAAACTCCATCGTAAAAGTCATTATTGCGATCTTCAAGAATGTACCATTCGTCTGATGGTCCACCGCCGTAGCGAAGTTTTGCCGCTATCAATACACCCCAGGCGGGGTGATCACTTTTCGGACGATAAACACTCACCGCCAGGCCCTGCGCCTTCCTGATCCACTGAGCATGTATTCCCTCTTCATCCTGTTGACGCTGGAGTTCATCAAACAAAACCCGCTCTTTCTCAAAAGGTACTAACACCTGAATTGCAGATTGATCAATAAGCCGATACTCCTGGGCGACGCGGACAAAATCAGCATTTGTAATGGCATCTTGAAGTTCGTTGTTTTGCGTTTCCGGTTTGCTCACGTCATAGAGCGCCCGATAATATTCTCTGAACGTTTGCGGATAGTTCAGGTCAAGTCCTGTACATCCGGATTGCCGGGCAACCGTCAGCATGCTTCGAGTTACTTCCGCTGCCTGAAAATATGCCCGGGTCGGATAGCGTTTGCGATAATCTCCCGTCACTTCCGGCTCAAATACCCGCACTTCGCCCATCTTCCGGTTACCATTATCATCAATCAGGCGTCCTTCCCGATTGCAACGCCCGGCCGCCTGAGCAATTGCATCAAGCGGTGCCAAGGCGCGATACACCATTGGAAAGTCAACATCAACGCCAGCCTCAATACATTGGGTAGAGATGAGGCGGCATGGAAGTCCGTTTTTCAGGCAATCACGAACCTCCTCTAAAACCATACGTCGGTGCAGCGGGCAAAGATTGGTGGAGAGATGAAATATCGCATCGTCATTTTTCAGTTCGTCCAGTATCGCCTGGGAATGGCTTTTAAGATTCACTACGCAAAGCGCCTGTTCTTCAGTGCGAATTTCATCCGCAAGTTGCAACCACGACTTTGTTTCACCATCGTCAGGCCAAAGCACTTCATATCTTCGTAATGCCTGATAAAGACTGGCATGATCCGGCGCAGTTTCAACTGGACGCCAACCAGCGGTGACTTTTTCGGATACTGCGTGATCCAGAGTATCGAAGGCTGGTTGAGTAGCTGTGGCGAACAATACGGTTGAGTGATATGCGGTGGAAAGATGGGAAAGTGCGCCCAGCGTCGGCACAGCCAGAGACTGCGGCAATGTCTGCGCCTCGTCAAACATGATAACCGAATCCATCAGGTTGTGAAGTTTACGGCAGGCTGAAGGGCGGTTTGAGAAGAGAGATTCCAGTAACTGGACATTGCTAGTAATTATTATCGGAGCATCCCAGTTTTCTGATAACAAGCGGCGAGTACGCTCATTTTCTGCTTCTGCGTCATCTTTGGCGTCTTCACTTCCCAAGCCTGCCATGCTGTGATGCTCCAGAACATAATTGGGCGGGTAGTCATGAAAAACTGAACGATAGATTCCTGCTGTCTGCTCAATGATTGATAAAAACGGAACTACAAGGATAATCCTTTTCAGGTTGTTGCGGACTGCATGCTCCAGAGCAAATTTGAGCATTGCCAGCGTTTTGCCGCTGCCGGTCGGCGCGGTCAAGGTCAGCAAACAAGCAGGACGAGCCGCAGCAGATGTAACCATCTCCCAGAGAAGATTTCTGGCATCCAATACACTCTGATCCGCCTTCGACGAACTGCGAACAGAATTGTTCATGAAGTCTGTTAATGCCTGCAATGCCTTGCTAGCATCCAGTAGTGACCCTTTGTCCCTGCCGTATCCTTCAAAATGTGCTGAAGTGTCGAGGAAATCAGCATCTGTCAGGCAAGAGAAAAGCATTCGCACATCAAGCATATCTGCCAATTGTTTATGAAAAATAGCTGGCGGCGTGAATATGCAATGATCCGGCTTGGAGATGTTTATTCCGTCTGAAGCAGCACGGAGCTTGAGTCTTCCAAGATCTGGGTCACTTAACTGTAATTGTGGGGGGTGAGGTTCACCCAGTTTTCGGAGGTATTGCAGACCTCCCTGCTGAAGTCCGATATGATGCCCCTGAATCGCGAGAGCAGCGGCAACAGCCTGATATTTGCTTAAAGCGACCAATGCTCCGGCAGACCAGTGGTCAAGCCCGCTTGCCTTCCCCTGCAAACGAAGTTGAAACAGGTCAGCATATTTACCAAGATCATGGAGCAGACCTGCAAGTGTTGCTTCGTCACTCCAAGATGATTCGCCTGCAAATACAGTCGCAATCCGGGCAACTTCAGATAAATGCTCTTTGGCAGTATGTGTTTGGCCATGATTATTTTTGCTATGTGCAAGGTATGTCATCAACAATTTCCTCAAAGTTGGATATTCCTCACCCTACCACACAACTAAATTCATACAAAGCATTCTAATAATTCACTTTCTTCACGTTTTTTTCTCTTTAAATTTTAAAAACAACTTTAAAATAAAGCAACACCTCCCCCAAATAGCGACCTATGTCAAAAATATTTTGTTGCTCAATTACAAAAAAAACGCTTCCCGGTAAAACAGAAAGCGTTTTCTAATGCGGCAATCAATAAAATCAGAATCTCACTTCCCCAAAGCCTTCTCAATCCTCTCGCAAAGCGTCTTTAAAACCTTGATCCTGGCATAATATTTGTCGTTTGCCTCAACCAGAGTCCAGGGGGCAATTTCCGTGCTGGTTCGGTCGATCATGTCACATACTGCACGTTCATATTCATCCCATTTATCTCGGTTGCGCCAATCTTCATCTGTTATCTTGTAACGTTTGAATCCGATTTTCTCCCGCTCCTTGAAACGCCTCAACTGCTCTTCTTTTGTTATGGAAAGCCAGAATTTTACAACAACTGTCCTATTGCGAACCATCTGTTCTTCAAAATCGTTGATTTCGCCGTATGCCCGCATCCAGTCTTTGTGCTCGCAGAATTCCTCTACTCGCTCCACCAGAACACGCCCATACCAAGTACGGTCAAAGATGGCAAAACGGCTTTTTCGGGGGATGTTGCGCCAGAAACGCCACATATACGGCTGGGCACGCTCCTCTTCTGTCGGTGCCGCGACCGGGATAACGCGGTATTGCCTTGCATCAAGAGCCTGAATGATTCTCCGAATGCTCCCACCTTTTCCGGCGGCATCGTTCCCTTCAAAGGCGACAACTACAGACATTTTTTTGAAATCTGGGTGGCGGGTAAGAAGATTCAGTTTGCCCTGATATTTTTCCAGTTCGCTTTCGAATTCGGTTTTTTTTAGTTTCTTTGACATATCCAGCGTTTGCAGGATCAAAAGATTATCGATAGTCGGCATTATTGGTGGGATTGGTTCTTCGTGACGAGGCGCTTCAGGGGCGTCAAGTCGCTGACGCATGGCGGTTAAAATAGCTTTGCCGATGGTCAGATAGCGATAGCGCGGGTCGGTTCCTTCAACAATAGTCCATGGAGATTCTGCTGTGCTTGTAGAGCGGAGCATCCGTTCGGATACTTTGCGGAATTTGTCGTACTGTTTGTAGTGATCCCAATCGGTATCTGTGACGCGCCAACGGGTTTTTGAATCTTTTTCCAGAAGTTTGAGACGTTTTTTCTGTTCATCTTTCGACAGGTGCAGCCAGAATTTCAGGACCAGCGCCCCCTCATCGCAAAGCATCTTCTCAAAGCGGATGATCCGCTCCAAACGCTGATCGAGCTCTGCATTCTTAATCGTTCCATAAACATTTTCGACAAGCGGTGCTGAATACCACGTTCCGATAAAAACGCCGACTTTGCCTCGTGGCGGAAGCACCCGCCAGTATCGCCACATTTGAGGTCTTTCGAGCTCTTCATCAGTCAGATCGCGCACGGCGTGGGTTTCAATGTGTCGCGGATCCATCCATTCGTTCAGCAGATTGACTGTTTCACCTTTGCCAGCACAATCGACACCGGCCACCAGAATAATTACCGGAAATTTCTTTCCCTGAGACAGGTCAAGTTGGGCATCCAACAATCCTTCCCGCAATCCGGGAATTTCTTTTTTCCAGATCTCCTTGCTGATTTTGTGACCCAGTTCGGCGGATTCAAACATGATACCCTCCCGGCCTCTATTATGTGAATCAACAAGTAGTATTATACCAGCAAATTACTTTCCTGCCAGTTCCTTAGATTTTACGCAGGCAGCCTCTACCGCATTCATGACGACTCCCCTGAAGCTCCCGTTTTCAAGAGCGTGCAACGCCGCAATGGTCGTTCCACCAGGTGAAGTTACTCTTTCTTTCAATAGAGTCGGATGTTCGCCGGTTTCTACAAGCATTTTTGCCGCACCAAAAACCGTCTGGGCAGCCAACTGAGAGGCAACATCGCGAGGCAGACCGTTTTTGACTCCGGCATCAGCCAGTGCCTCAATGAAAGTAAAAACATACGCCGGACCACTCCCGGAAAGGCCGGTAACGGCATCCATCAGTTTTTCTTCCACTGAGACTGCGGTTCCGATCAAGGCGAAGATTTGCCTGGCAAGATCCAGATCGTCGGCCGATGCTTTGCGACCGGCACTTACAGCCGTTGCACCAGCGCCAATTAGTGCCGGAGTGTTTGGCATAGCCCGTATGACCCGGCATCCGGGAGAAAGATTTGCTTCAATTTTTGAGGCTGGAATTCCAGCCATGATTGAAATGACGAGTTTTTTCGGAGTTATCGCGCGCTCAATCATATCAAGCGCACCCTCTGCCTGTTGCGGCTTGATTGCCAGAATGATTACCTCGCCCCAATCTGCGGCTTCAGCTGCGTCACCCACAACCCTAACGTTCGGAAATCTTGCAGTAAGATCGTCACGCCTTTTGGGGCTGATTTCTGCGACACATATTCCAACACCGACATCTTCCCGCAACAAACCGCGCATTATTGCCTCCGCCATGTTGCCGCCGCCAATGAAAGCTATTTTACGAATATTCATCATATCAATCCCCCAAAGAAATTAATTTCCGCTACTCCTCGTCACCAAAGCAACACCAACGCAGATCAGACAGATACCGGCCCAGCGCATTCCACCAACATTTTCACCAAGATACCACTGTGCCAGAAAAGCAACAACCAGATAACTAAGCGCTTGAAGAGGCAATGCGACTGAAAGATCCTCCCACGACAAAACCGCCAGCCAGAGACCGAAATATACCGCCTGCAATGCCGTGCCGAGAATCAAGCGCCAGTTCGTCAACGCCTTTAATACTGTATCGATTATCTGCCGCAACCCCATGAGAGAGATATCGCCCGCACTCTTCATTCCCTGCGTAAGAAAGATGTCGCCAATCGCGCCTGCCGTTATTGCGATCAGCATGACAATTACAGTTTTCAGCATTTTACTTCTCCACGGTAGTTTTGCACCCGTATTTGCAAGTATTCCAGCTTCGCTTTGACCTGTTGGCTTGTGATGGCGGCCAACTCTTCCTGATGCCGATAATCCGGCATAAGGCGACTTATTTCTTTATCAGGCAGGATTCCAGGATGAAAATAGATTTCCGTCAGGCCATCCTGCAAGTCGTCAATGATATTGAGCAAATACTCCTCAGTCATCCGACCTGAACTCAGAACACCTTTAACCTCACCAGCATATTCAATTCCCAGTCTTTCCAATTCTGGCCGTGCTTTATCAGTCAGACGTCCGAAAATGAAATTTTCGAGATACTTGCCGAACTTCCGCTCACTGTTGAACTGCAGGTTGTGTGACAGGCGTTCTTTTGCCAGACGAAAAGTCTTTATCCCATACTGCGGCATCAACTCTAACAGTATTCTGAACACGGTCGGATGGAGATGGATATTCAGGTGGCCGTCAATGTGCGTCAGATTGATCCCAGCATCAATTACCTTTTTGATCTGCGCCCCAATCTCACGCTTCAACTGACAATAAAGAGCACGATCCATAAAGTATTTAAAACCGGTTGTGACAGGATTGCTGCTGAAATTACCTTTTGCATCCACCAGCCCAAGCAGTTCGTTTGGCGGCAAGACGCTCATGCCCTGAACAAGAGTCAGATGAAGACCGACCTGAAGAGCGGGATTGCGTCTGGCTATTTTTACAGCTTCGGCAAATGCTGGAGCACCTGGCATTATGGAGGCACAGGTCAGTATACCATTTTTCCATGCCTGCTCGACTGCACGGTTTACGCCACTGGAAAGGCCGAAGTCGTCAGATGTGATTATAAGTTGTTTCATTTGCAATCCGAGCAGGACTCTTTCCGCTTTCGCATATATGCCAGATACTGTTTCCCCTCTTTCAAAAGCTTGCGCCGCTCCTCCCCGTCAATAATCATCCTGCCGATACTGCGGGCTATATATTTCGTGCGGAAGTAGAACTTGTTATAAAATTCTTCTACTGAGTTGAAAATTTCTGTATTCGATAAATTAGGATAGTTTATTACGCACTTCTGGTGTCCGCTGTCATCAATAAAGTTACCTGGAGCAATCCAGCCGTTTGTCTTGCAAAGGTCATAAAATTCGGTGCCGGGATAGGGAGAGGCAAGCGATGCCTGAATTGAATTCAGGTCAAGTTTTTTTGCAAACTCAATCGTCTGCTGGATAGTTTCTCTGCATTCTCCAGGCAGCCCCATAATGAAAGCACCATGAATAGACAATCCCAGGTTATTGCAATCTTTTACAAACCGCTCTGCCTGGGCAACCGTCACCCCTTTTTTGATGTTTTTCAGAATAAGATCATTGCCGCTTTCAAAGCCTACCACGACATGGCGCAGGCCGGCTTCACGCAATATTTTCAGTGTTTCATAATCGGTATTGGCGCGGGCATTGATTGTCCATGAAATTCCGAGCGGCTTGATTAAACCGGCAATTTCGCGGGCATGTTTAGTGTTGGCCGTGAAGGTGTCATCATCAAAAGAGAGTTCACGCATTTCAGGAATATTGTCCACAATCCACTTAATCTCTTCATAGACATTCTGTGGTGAGCGCACACGCATTGAACGTCCGGAAAAAGTCTGCGGCCAGAGGCAGTAGATACAGCGTGACGGGCAGCCGCGACTTGAATAAATGGAAATGTATGGGTTTTTGAAATGCGGGATAACATATTCTGAAATTGGCAGATCCCTTTTATAAATCGGCGCCACAAAAGGAAGCGCATCCAAATCTGCGATTGGTGGTCGATCGGTGGTGTGGATGATCTTTCCATCTTTGAGAAAACTGATTCCGTCGATTCGGCTCCAGTCGCGCCCTTCGCAGAGCTCTTTTGTAGAATAATCAAATTCACCGCGGCATACAATGTCGATAATGCCGTTGCCAGTTTTCAGCGACTCATCAGGGAGTACGGAAACGTGCGGACCGGTCAGCACCGCAACAATGTCTGGCTTGACTTCCTTTATGCGCCGGGCGGTCTCAATATCGATCTGCAGCGTAGGCGTCGATGTGTACATTACAACCACGTCAAATTCTCTTGCGATGTCAATGCACTGCTCCAGTGACAGCTTCTGCACCGGCGCATCAACAACTCGGCTGCCTTCAATCATGCCAGCAGGAAAACAGAGCCAGGTCGGATACCAGAAAGAGGTAACCTCGCGTGAAGCCTGATATCTGGCACCGGCTCCGCCGTCAAAATCCTCAAAAGTAGGTGGGTTCAAAAAAAGCGGTTTCATTACAATTCCTTGCCAAAATATGGAGCAAACGAATAGCAGGTATAGTGGCGAAAAGTCAAGATTTAGAGGGCTATAGAAATAAAAAACGGGACACCCTTACTGGATGCCCCGCGCTGTTTCTAAAAGGAATTTTTTACTTTATTTTTTGGGTTGTTTGGCAATTAACAGATCTTTAACCTGCTCGTAAACAACAGACGGTACAATTTTACGTGACTTTAATTGCGTCTTATTGGCATAGGGTCGTCCGGCGATAATCTTTGCGGCGTATGCATCGCCAATTCCGGGGACAGCTTTCAACTCAACATCTGTGGCGCTGTTGATGTCAACCAGCTTCTTGGCTGCGGATTTTGCTTCGACAGCATTGGCATCAACCTTTGCAGCATTTTCTGCTGGCTTAGCCGGAGCTTTTACTTCGGCTGCAAATCCAGAAACAGCAAAAGCAAGCAATGAAACAACAATCAGGGTGATTCTTGTAAAAGCTCTCATACCTGTTCCTCCAAATTTGAATTAAAATCGCGGGCTTCTTCTACAAATATCAACCCAAAAAGTCAATCAGGTTTTATCGTCCCGCCAGCCAGTCGGCAAGATTGGCTGCAAGCTTGCTGTTGTTCTCGTCAAGATACTTATTCTGAAAAATAGCATCATCGCCAAACACTACAAAACTCCCCGCACCAAGGGTACCAGAAACCACCACATTAAACGAAGCGATTGCATCACCAGTCGACAGTTTTTTGTCGCCATCAAGATCAGCCCATGTTTCAGGGGAGGTTTTGGCTATTGCTGTTGCAGTTTTGCCAGGATCAAGAGCCCATCCGCCATATATGGAAAATTGAGGCAATCCGGCAAACAAAGGAGATGAAGAAAGATCCATGACCCGAAAGTTGATATCCGAATCGATTATGTTTTTCCGCTCGTGGAGCACCGCATTTGAATGATCCAGATCCAGTTTTATCAATAAGCCAGCCAAAGGAGGTCCTATATGCAACATAACTGCAACTCTTCCGCCTCTCTCAATAAAGCGCCCAACAGCATCCACTTCTTCGGTGCGTAGCGACTCAAAAGGCCCGGAAATAACAAGTGCAGTAGTATCTTTCAGCGTTTCATCACTCAACGGTTTCGCCGAAGAAGCAACTTCTGAAGATTGAGCACGCATAATATCAGCAAGTTTTGATAATTGGAGTTCACCTTTTTCCTCAATCACAAAACGCTGATTATGTCCCTGATCAAATAGAATTTTTGTGCCACCTTCGGCAGCAAAAACGGACGAAGTCCAGAACAGTACCGAAACAACAAACATCCATAAATTCAATTTCATCCACACACCTCCTGTAATAAGACTATTTAGATCTTATATAGCTGCAATTATTATATATTGCAATAAAAACTTTTCCTTGAGTATGCGATTGTGATAGGAAGATAGTACGCTATTATGAAACTTTGAATCAAAAGGAGAAAAATGCAGATGAGCAACAAAAAAGCTGAATTAACCTTCAAGTATGTATTCAACTACGGCTACAATCCAAGCTATGTAAATGGTGCCCAAGGCGGCTTTTCGCCTCGCGGGGAAATGGTCATAAACTTTTATCTTGAACGTCAGCCACTTCCTGAAGCTATTTCACACGAAATAACTCCGGAAGGCGTCATCGGCCGTGAAGTTGCCGTTGAGCCGAGCGATCTGGCAAGCAGTATGGTTCGCTTTATTGATACTGGAGTTGTTATGAGTTACGAAAATGCAAAGGTTTTTCACGCCTGGATGGGCGACAAGCTTCGTGAAGTTGAAGAAATGCATAAAGCTCGAACCGCTTTTGAGGAGTCACAGACAGGTGGTCAGGCTTAATAAAATCATAAACAGACAAATCTTTGCTTATTTTTATCTGAAACCAAGTAAACCGCATACTGACTGACAAACAATAATTAGAACTTTTGACAATATATATAGCCTCTCAAACTTTGAGCACCCGGATTTGAGAGGCTATAATATTTCTATTTGAAGATAAATCCTCAACATAACAATCTACTTTCTATGCCCTTTAGCCCTACCCTTTCCATTTATCAGTAATGGCAACAACAAATTGATGTTGCGTAATTTGATTGCAATATCTCTAACTGGTGGCAAAATACAGACATGCACCATCAAAGAAAATATTTGGAGATAGCCTGCCAACAGGTTGTGACAGAAGATTCCTCAGTGTTTTCGATCCAGTGGGTAGATCTTCCGGTGGAACTTGCCGGATCACTCTATCTGAAGGAACTTCTTACCAGTTATTTCAACTACATAAAAAAGTGCACATTTTCGATCATTCAGCCGGTGGTTCATGAAAGTGGAATAGAGTTTCGCCTGTGGGGAACTGACATAAGCCTGCTAAGCTTTCTGCCGCCAGAAACAGCTGATGACTCCACAACTTTGCATATATCAGGTGGTTTTCTGACGCAGTCGCGCCAACATAACAACGGAGAGTTCCGTTTTAAACTGGAATCCTACGAGAATAGTATCCGTGTTTCACTGCAGCTCACGAATTTTTACCCTCTGCTTCTTGGCAGTCACCCTGCCTCACGTGGTCGTTTATTTCTTTATCGATTTACTCAGGCAACGATCCATCGTCGTGTGACAGTGGCTTTTCTGTCACTGCTGTATAAAGAGCTTACTGGTTATTCAGCAAAGAGAAGGGTTGTAGATGTTAAAGTTAAAGCAGGAAAACCAGTCTGATGCTTTGCTTGTAAGCTGAAATGTGCTAGGGTGCAGCTTGCATAGCAATATTCAGTTTGACATCATGTGAAATTTAAAAAGGAATACTATAAAAATGCCACACGCAAATATTGAAATACCTTCAAGACTCCCACTTTATTCACAAAAAGATACTGTCGTTTTCCCGTACATGCTTTTTCCTTTGTATG
>CAJBRY010000572.1 GCA_903958085.1 uncultured Geobacteraceae bacterium | reverse complement strand
GGCCAGGACGCGGTCATTTTGTTCTCGAATCAGCAATAGGAAAAACGCAGGATGCTTTGCCGGGACAACTTGCCATGAAATGGTTCAATAATCCTGGATTAATAACTTATGACATAAAACCGCATGAATCGAAACCTGCGGGCTGGTATCGGTTCATCGCCCCTCCAGGACTGCGAGCTATGACTATCACTGCAATGGGCGAAGTCCAGGCATGGGTTGAAGGGAAAGAGCTAAGCGGTAAGAGGCAATCAGACAGATGGAGTTTTGAATTACCGGCACCAGAAAAATCGTTGGCAAAAGTGGCGTTGCGAATTTCGCAGAGACGCGGCTGTTATGCTGGCGCGGCACTGCCTGAACCGATAACTCTTGACTGCGGATCCGGCTTCATGCCTCTTGGCGACTGGTCAAAGTTCGGAGTGCTGGAATGCTATTCCGGGGGCGCGTGGTATCGCAAAACTGTGACACTGACGGAAGAACAGGCCGGTGGGGAAGTAACTCTCGATTTGGGAAACGTAGTAGCCTCTGCAGAGGTGCATGTCAATGGTCAACTTGCAGGGGTTCGTGTTTCACCGCCGTGGAGATTTGAAATTACAGGACTGGTCAAAGCTGGAGACAACTGCATAGAAATCCTTGTCTACAACACCTTGTCAAATCACTACCTGCCAATCCCGTCCGGTTATCGCGGGGAGTTGACTTCAGGTCTGTTAGGCCCGGCGAAACTGGAATTTGAAAAACAAGGTGGTGCATTTAGTGTCACATATGCGCTTTGACAATCCTTGAAATAACGCCTTATTCGCCTATTCCTGTTTAGAAAAGAGAGGTTTTATGGCGAGATCACTCCTTCTGAGAAAGGTGGAACAATCAGGCAAAAGAATGGCTTAGACATGGGATATGCTTCATTTACTATTGCTGATATCGCTTTTCTGGATACGCCGAGTGTTTTTGAGAATTCTGTTATGGAAATACCTATGGCGTCAAGGTAAAGCTCCTTGAGTATTTCCCCAGGATGGGAAGGTTTTCTTTTGCTTGTCCTCATATTTCTTATATCTGTGGCGTTTTCTATGGAATCAAGTATCCTTTCAAGTCTTCTGGAATGTTCGGGGTGAAGGCCTTTCTTTACACCGTCGAAATAGAAGTTTGCGAGTCTTTTGCTTTTGAATGTTTTTATCACATCGAATGCCTTTCACCTCAACCATTGAGCTTGTTGTAATGCGTGGGGTTACAGTATGCAAGTGGCTTATATTTTTAATTTATGTGAATTTCCCTAAACAGAATGAAAAAAAACAGTACCAGTCTGGCTAAATTATTGACAATTAATAAGTAACGGAATAATTATTGGCATTGCAAGCGCAAACAGCAATATATTAACAATGAATTAGATGCGTAGATTGCACTGGATTTCCTCCCTCCAAATCTCCAAATCTCCAAATCTCCAAATCTCCAAATCTCCAAATCTCCTAATATGGCCTGGTAGGGTTATCCCCCATAGCAGGAACACTGTTCTTAATATATGGTAGCCCTTTAATTTAAAAAACGGGG
>CAJBRY010000571.1 GCA_903958085.1 uncultured Geobacteraceae bacterium | reverse complement strand
GGTGCCTACGGTTATGTAATAGCCGCTGATGTCTGCGTTATAGCCTGCATCGTTTTTGGTGCCTGTGGGCATCCATTCATAGACTGCGCTGACTGTGTTGCTGAATAGTGTTGATGCGGTAATCCCGGTTGTGTTGTATGGGACACCTAGAATGTTCCAGCCGTTGTAGAGTGGTGTGCGGATGGCGGTTGACTGGAGGCATGGATCGTTGTTGTCTGCTTTGACACAGTAGGTGTAGATGGTGTTGGATAGGGCGGAGGTGTCGGTGTAGCTCAATGTTGCTGCTGGGAAACTCCCCATGGATACTGTTGTTCCATCTGGTGCAATACGGTAGACGGTGTTGTTGGTGCCGCCGGTGGCGGTCCAGGTGTAGGTGGTACCGATAGAAGCGCAGGCGCTGGTGGTGAATGTTGCGTCGCTGCCGTTTGTTGTTCCGGCGCTGTTCGCAGCAACTACGCGGTAGTGGTAGGTGGTGTTGCAGGTGAGGCCGGATACGGCGGCTGACACATCACTGTTGCTTACATCTGCCGCCAAAGGGCTCTGGCTGGCGGTTGCGGTGCTCCCGTAGCCGGCGGTCAAGCCGTACTGGAAGGTTACTGTAGTCGCAGCGCCGTTTGAGCTGACCGTGCCGTTCAGGGTGGCGCCGGTCGTTGATACAGACGAAGCGGAACCGGTGGTGGCTGAAGCTACAGGGGGCGGCGTCCATGGGGTGAAGGTGGTTTTGACGGCATAGCCGAATTTAACGTCCGCAGTACCTGCAAAGCGCAGATAGTACACACCGTTTGCTGATGGAGTGTAGGAGAGGGTTTTGCCGAAGCCGCTGCCTGTAGCAGTTGCCAGTACCGTACCGGCAGCGTTGCGCAGTTCTACGGTCAGGGTGTTTGTTCCCGAGGCATCCCAGTTGATGCACAGGTCTATCGGCATTCCTGCTGCCGCACCGAAGGTGTACCAGTCTTCCGCGTCACTGCCGGGGGTCAAGGTGCCGACGGTTACGCTGCCGCTGCTGATTGCAGACGCCTGCTGACTTGTATCGTTCGGTTCCGGTTCGCCACCGCAGGGTGAGCTGTTGCCGAGGCGATAGAGAGTTGCTACGGTTCCGAAGAAATCAGCATCGACAAAAGCAACATCTCCGCAGCCGTTAATGGCAGGCTGGCGGTGAAAAAGGCTGTCCTGTCCCCAACCGGCGTTAAGTTCTCCCCGCAGCGAGGAAAAGAGCCTGCTAAATCCATTGAAATTATTATCATTCCAGACTATTTCACGCTGATCACTAATCACCGGATCAAAACCGGACGGCGTGTGCATCAGCAACGGGATGCCGGCAACATTTCCGCCGATTCCTTCAGTACCCACAGACCAGACCATGTCGTCGCGGTTGTTGACCGACAGGTAGGGATGATCGACGCCATCTGATGTGAGCGCACCCCGGAGGCTTGAATAAACCTGCATGGTATCGTCCTGCTGAATCCAGAAAATTTCACCAGTATCCGTTATGGACGGGTAATCATGATCTTTGGCCCCGCTGGTCACCTGGGTGATGACGCCGTTAACACGGCAGAAGATCTGCCCGTAGCCGGTGATTTTTTCTACCCAGGCCAGATCCCCCAGATTGTTGATGGCAAGATTATAGGGGCCGCTACTGATATTTAACAACTCTCCGCGAATGTTTGACAGGATGCGTCTGGAATAGGGCTGCTGATTTTCCTCAACCCAGACGATCTCACCAATATCATTGGTCGCCGGATATAGCTGCAGCCCTGTTCCGCTGCCGATTCTCACCGGTGTATCTGGAAGTGCCGGAACGGTGGCGGAACAAAATCTGCTGAAGCCGCTGTACTGCCCGTGACACTGCCAGTTCCAGGCTCCAAAACTGAAGGTTGCCACCGAGGCGGTGCCGCTTGTACACAGACCCGTTCCAGTAGGCATGGCCAGAGTCTGTCCGTTATCGCTGCCGCAGACGCCATCAACAGGCGGCACGACAGTAATGTCGACCGGTGTGGAGATTGCGGCGCTAACGTTGCCGCTTGCATCCTTTGCCCAGGCGTAGGCGGTTTGTAGGCCCTGACCGCTGAAGGTGAAGCTGGCCGGTGCCGGCAGGCGCCAACCGGAATCCGACGCAGTCGGCGGCACGGCAGACTGCGTGATTTTGTAGCCGCTGACCTCGATATTGTCACTGGCGGTAAAGACCGTGACAGGCACCGCCAGGGATGTATGGGTGGCCGGCATGGAGAACTCCGTCACGACAGGTGCTTCGCCGTCTGCTCCAGCCAGCGTGATACCGCGCCCCGCCGTGCGGCCGTTACTCCCCGCCGCCCTGATGAGATTGCTTCCTGGAACCAGACTGACAGTGCCGCTCCAGGTGGTGACGGTCGGATAATCAGGAACCAGGCTCTCACCAGTGGTCAGGTTGGTGAGCATAATGTCGATGCCTGCGGGACGTGTGCCGCTCACTGTTACATCCACCGTGCTAACCGTCACCGGGAGTGGGTCTATATGAATAGAATCCACCGTAACTGCCGGCGGGACAAAGCTCGTCAAGGCACTGTTTCCGCTGTACATCGGCCAGGGGGCGCCGGCAAGAGATGACGGCACCGTCTGAGAGAATACATACAGCCTGCCGTCATCACCCTTCAAGGCAATATCCACTCTGCCGTCGCCATCCAGATCACCGACTGCAGGTGATGTGCCGGCATAACTGCTCCCCAGAACCGGTTTGGGAAAACCTGCCGCCGGGAAGCCGTTGACACTGTAAGCTGCCAGGTAGGGGGTATCGAACACGTATGATGCACCCTCATCAGTGTAATGGGCAAGATTCAGTAGCACCTCGGCCGTGCCGTCGCCATTGATGTCAGCAATAACCGGCTGATTGAAACCGTAGGGCATGGCGTGAAACGGGGGTAGTGAGACCGGCCAACCGGGCAGCGACGAGCCGTCCCCACGAACGGCGTTAAGCTGGTATTGGCCCACGATCCCAGGGTTGTTCAGGTATACTAGTTCGGGCAGCCCGTCACCGTCCAGGTCGCCAAGGGCAACCGATGAGGTTTCAGAAGTGCTGAATCCGGCGAGTGAAAACGCCGACTGGGTTGAACCGTCACTGTTGTATGAGTAGATCGTGCCGCTGCTGGTGGCAGCTGCCAGAGTTCCCGCATTGAAGATGATATCCGGGATACCGTTGTTGTCCACATCATGCAGTACCGGGGTATGAAGCTTGCTCCAGTCCGCACCGAGGTCGGGATAAAATACCCTAGTCACTTTGCTGCCGTCCGCCTTGAAGATATGCAGGTTACCGATGTCGTCCGGATACACAACCTCGGCCAGACCGTCCAGATCTATATCGCCGACAGCGGGACGTTTATCACTGTTGTTGTCGGTGCCAAGAGCCTCTGCAAGCACCGGCCACCCCGGCAGCAGCACACCGTCGGGATACATGGCATACAACAGGATCTGATAGTTTTGACGGTCATGGACCGTCATGATGATTTCCTTCAAACCGTCACCGTTGATATCGGCCAGAACAGGCGCCCGACCCCACGGCAGCATCCCGGAAAGATCGGGAGAGGTGAAACCGGCTTTCAGTGTCAAATCGGCATTCATGATGCGGAGCGGCAGATCAGGGCCGGGAAAATTTCCCCGCAGGCCGATGGCGATCTCCGGTACGCCGTCACCATCAATATCGGCAACAGCCGGGGCGGTCAGAGGCCAGCCGATATCACGGGAGACCCGCAGACCGGTTGCGTCATAGACATACAGCACGGTTCCATCGCTGACCAGCAATTCCTGACTGCCGTTACCGTCAATATCAGCAAATACGGGCGGGTAACTTTCCTGTCCGGCGTCACGCAGTTGCATCACTTTAGGCCACCCGCCGCGAATGCCGGACAGGATATTCACGTTCCAGGCTTTGGTAGCCTGAAAACCAAGCTTGTCGGTAACCTGCACAGTCACTTCGAAAATACCGGTCTGGGTGGCACTGCCGCTTACCACGCCTGATGCCGGATCAAGCGTCAGGCCGGCGGGAAGAGTTCCCGCAGAAATGCTCCAGAGATACGGAGTCTGACCGCCGCTGGCGGTAAAGCGGAAGGAAAGTGCTTCATTATCCGGGGCAAGCAGCGATGCGGTTATGCTGTCATGCAGGAGGTTGGCCGTTGCATCGGCAAGCGGACTAAACAGCAGCGGAATGGTTTCAAACGTGGTGCCACCGGCCGGAGAAACAATCGTGACGACCCGTGCCAGATTGTCTGGAGGTGTCCAGACTGCCGAAAACATCCCATCACCGGCCGCCTGGTCAGGGGTGATGCCGTCATCATGGAGAGTGACCGCGCCGATGCCGCTTACTGTCACGGTAATCGGGCCGGCCGCTTGGTCGCAGTTGATACTCAGTACGCGGATATGATAGGGAACCCCGGCCGCAGCTGCCACCTGGGGGGTGAGCAGTGCAAACAGCGGCCTGTTTACGCAATTGACCGCCCGGGCGCCGTCGATAAGCCGGCCCGACACCGTTTTTCCCTGCAGGGCCGGCAGATCCTCTCCCGAAGACAGAATCAGGTTCCTGATTGCCCGCCAGTCCCTGCCCGTATTCTGGGATTTCAGCAAAGCTGCCAGGCCGACCACATGGGGGGTGGCCATGGAGGTGCCGGACTTGGACTGGTAGGCCTGCAGCGGATCCCCATCGGTAGCCATGGCTACCGGTATGGTACTTATGACATCGTTCCCTGGCGCTCCGACGTGGGTCGTGCGCCGGCCATAGCTTGAAAAACCGGCCAGGTCATCAGCCACATCGGTGGCCGCCACGGTAATCACATTAGGCAGATCATAGTTAGCCGGATAATACGGAAGGATGTCGTTATCATTTGAATCATTCCCGGCAGCCGCAACAAATAGCACATCGGGCATGGCGCTAATGGCATCGCTGAACGCCTGACTGTAATCATCGCCACCGTAACTGTTGTTGGTTGCCACCAGATTGACGCCCCTGCTTTTCAGTACCGTAAAATACTGCAGACACTCCATCAGGTCAGCCGTAGAGGCATACCCGGTGCTGTCAAAAGCCTTGCATGACGCAACCTTCAGGTTCCAGTTCATCCCGGCGACCCCGATGCCGTTGTTGCCGGCCGCGGCTATGGTGCCGGCAACATGGGTGCCGTGTGAATGGTCATCCGTCACATCCGCGGAATTGGTGTAGGAATTCCACCCGTACAGATCGTCCGCATAGCCGTTGCCGTCATCATCCGCATCGGCCGCACCCGTCTGTTCGGCGCTGTTGATCCAGAGATTCTGAACCAGATCGGGATGCGTAACATCGATACCGGTATCAATAACCCCCACAACTACTGAACTGCTGCCGGTAACACTGTCCCATGCCTGCGGCATATGTATGCGCGGCATGCCCCACAGTTGACCGTACAGGGTGTCGTTGGGCGTCTGATTGAGTCTGAACCGGTAGTTTGGTTCGGCGTATTCCACATCAGGGTCAGCCGTATAGGCGGCTATACCCTGCTCTACCGTCATCCCCTTCTTCAATTTGACGTGTTGCATACGGAGTTTTTTGAACTCACGCTTTTTAGTGGCATCTGTTTTGTTGTTAAGACGCTCGGCAACCAGTCGCTGCTCTGATTCATTAGCTTTCTTTTTGAACTTAATGATAAGTTCGCCATCGCGGAATAGCGGGCTTTTTGACCGCTTAACCGCCCCTGATACTTTATTCATGTTCTCTGCAGGAGTTGCATACAGAGGAGAAAAAGAAAGGATAACCACGCCTAAAATAGAGATAAAAATGCTAATTGTACGGTATTTCAAGTTGTTTTCTCCGGATGTGGTGATAGTTTTTTTCTTCGGAAGGATCTCTTGATTTGCAAAAAGTACACCGTAACCTGGCAAATGGGTTTGGCGGATGATCATAAGCGTTTGACCAGGTGATAAACGGGTGCTACTCTCGGATAATAATTCAGAATGCAAAGGAATGATCAGATGGATATGAAATGGAAAATATGGATAGTTTTGTTGCTGTTTGCAGTCGTCTCATTAACCGGTTGTGGTGACGGGACTCAAGAAAAGAGTACTACAACAGTTTCAGATTTCTTCGAGTCCGGAAGTATTGGCAATATTTCAAAAATTGCTGACACCGAGTGGGAACTTTCTCTGGCGGATGACAATAATGATTCCGCTCTACCGGCGTCATGGCGCAGTTGGTGGTATATAAGAATGGATAACCTGGTGCAGGATGCTCCGACGAAAATTACTCTGAAAAACTCCGGATGGCCATATTACTATCTGCCGGTATACTCCTTTGATCAGAAAGAGTGGTTGCGCTTTGCAGAAAGCGAAGTAAACCAGAACGCGAATAATGAGTTAATAATTACAAAACAGTTTAATCATGGAACGGTCTGGTTGGCCAGGTTTTATCCCTACACCTTTACCGACCTTGAAAACTATTTGAAAACTATTCAGGGCAATTCCTTTGTCGTTATATCGATACCCGGCAATTCCGGGGAGGGCAGGCCCCTTTACCTGATAAAAATCACAGATCCTAACGTTCCTGTATCAGGTAAAAAGAGAATCATTTTGCACGCCCGTACTCATCCGGCGGAAACGTCCCCCTCGTTTCTGATTGAAGGCCTGATTGCCAGGCTCCTGTCTGGAACCGGTGAGGCTGCCGATCTGCTGTCTGGATACGAGTTCTATATTTTCCCGATGCAGAATGTTGACGGGGTGATAACCGGCAATTACCGTTCCACCCCAAAAACGGAAAATCTTGAGATGTCATGGACGTTTGATGCCTCAAACCCGCTAAATCTGACAGGGACTGTCTCACAGGAAGTGTCAGTTATCCATGATTGTGCAATAAAGCTGATGAGTGACGGCGGCCCTCCGGTATCGATGGCGCTTAATCTGCACGCCTCCAACAGTGAACCTGACATCCGCCCCTTCTTCTATCCGCATTTCGGGCCGGTATCTTTGGGATATTCGCCGGAACAGGTTTCCCTGTGGGAGAAACAGCTTAGCTTTATCAGCAACGTGGCTGCACACCATGGAGTGGATATGATCGAGCCGGTTCCGGCAGACGGTGGTGGAAGTTTTGCGACCAAAACATATCCGGAAAGCTGGTGGTGGGCCAATTATCAGGATAGGGTGCTGGCAATGACCCTGGAAATGACATACGGCAGAGCGGGTTATTCGCCCAGATGGATTGTGCCGGATGATATGCGGGATATGGGAACTTCACTGGTTCTGGCTATTCGCGATTATTATTCGGGCTCTCCAAAACCTGCCAAAACTACTCTTAAACCGATGGGATCAATCGAAAACAGGATACTGAAATATCCTCATCTCTACCCGCCTAAAGCGGCTGATGAGATGAAAGAATAAAAAAGATGCTTTCGCGGTAGTGGAAGGCGATTCGTCTTCCACTACCGCTTTACAAACCCTACCTCAACGCAAGAGACACCCCGCTCACCGCATTCCCATCCGCATCCACCAGTTTGCTGCTTGTTATAGTGAACGCTGTAGCTGCAGGTGCAGTGGCTGTTGTGAAGTCTATCGTCATTGTCGCAAGGTCACCTTCTGTT
This sequence comes from uncultured Geobacteraceae bacterium, assembly GCA_903958085.1. Taxonomy (GTDB): domain Bacteria; phylum Desulfobacterota; class Desulfuromonadia; order Geobacterales; family Pseudopelobacteraceae; genus JACRCG01. The sequence continues at coordinate 25,850 of CAJBRY010000571.1, read as the reverse complement.
ATAGTTCCATCGGTTGTGAAGCCGAGTGTTACCTTCTTATCTATCGCTGTGTATTTACCATCAATATTACCGGTCGGTGCGGTTGCTGATCCTGTTATTACACCTTCTGTTATTTTGCCTTCTGCATCAGCTTTTATGGAGACACCGTCAGGTACAGTTATAGTCGCCTGAATCCCTTTGACTGAAGAGGCGTTACTGCCGTTTATGGCTACGGTCAGTTTCATGGTGGTTGCAGCGGCTGTTATTCCTGTTCCGGTGCTGTCGCTTCCACCGCCGCAGGCGGTAAGGAGCAAAAGTGATGCAATTGTGAGAATGTATTTTATGATGTTCATGAATTCCTCCGTTTTTTGTTGTTAGGATGCATTACAAAATAAGTTAAGCAATTATCCGTTCGTGGTGAGCTTGTCGAACCATGAAGTGAGCCCTTCGACAAGCTCAGGGCGAACGGAGTTTGTTCATGTTGTTACCTGATGTTGTTATGTAAGGCTTCCTTACCAATTCCTCAATCCAACTGTTTTCATCAAAATAACCGTGGCATCGGCGATGTCTATGACTCCGTCAGGCGCTGGTTTGCCATTTACGAGCGGCGCAACATCACCGTTGACATAATCAGACTCTGTGGCGGTTTCCAGCCCAACGGCAATCCTCAATGCCTTTAACGCATCAGCAATATCAACAACGCCGTCTCCGTTTATGTCGCCCGAGGGGAGAGTTTTTTTGATGATGTTGCGTTGTACGGCGGCTTTGTTTCCAGCCTGATCGGTGGCTGTTACTATTATGTTGTATGTTTTGTCAGTAGAGAGGGTAATGGGCTGACTGAAGTTGCCGTTTTCGGCTAAAGTTGGTTCAAAGGTCTGGTCGTCCACTTTTATGCTGATTGTTACTGCTGTTAGTGTGTCTGTTACGGTGCCGTTGATGGTGATGCCGGTTTCTATGGTGGTTATGTCTTGTGACGGTGTGGTGACAGAGAGGTTTGGTGCGGTGCTGTCGGAGAATATGGTCCGTTTTACGCTGCTGCTGTTGCCGTTCTGGTCTGCGGCAGTTATGTCTATGGTGTTGAGTCCGGGGATGAGGTTGACTGTTACGCCGAAGGTGGTTCCGGTTATGTTGGCGATTGCGGGTGAACCGCTGTTTACTATGGCAGTTACTGTTGCGGTCGGGTCGTCAATTGTTCCGCTTATGTCGCTGTATGTTTTGCCGGTGAGGCTGGCATCGGTTGGTTGGTCTACTGCTATAGTGGGTGCGGTGAGGTCAAGGTATACGGTTCTGCTGTCTGTGGTGGATACGGAGGAGTTGTTGGTTGCAGTTACTGTTATGTTGTTTGCTCCTTCTGTGAGGGTTATGGCGGTTGAGAAGGTGTAGTTTCCGGTTTCGTTTCTGAGGTCGAGTGGTGTGCCGCTGAGGGTGACCAGGGCGATGCCGCTTTGAGTGTCACTTGCGGTTCCGGTTATGTTGAGGGTCGGGTTGTTGGTCACAGATCCGTTGGCTAGTGTCGATACGGTGAGATTAGGTCCGGTGGTGTCGATGATCTGGAGTGTTCCGGTTGTGCTGCCTGTGTAGTTTGAGTCATTTATTGTTGCTATTACGGCGTATATGCCGGGGTTGGTTGGTGCTGTGCCGGAGCCGTTGTAGGTGAAGGTTACAGTTAAGCCTGTTGGTGAGGTGGTGGCTGTTACTGTTTTGGGTGATCCGTTATATACAGCCGAGAGTGTTTCGGGAGTTATGGTTACTGTTGCTGCTCCTTTGCTTACGGTGAGCGAGAAGTTCTGGTTGGTTGCTCCTGCGCTGTTGGTTGCTGTTATGGTGAGCGGGAAGGTGCCGACCTGGGTTGGTGTGCCGCTGAGTGTTCCGTTGCTGTTAAGGGTGATGCCGGCAGGGAGTGTGCCTGTTTTGCTGAAGGTTGGTGCAGGTATGCCGGTGGCGGTTACGGTGAAGCTGCCGGGGGTGTTGAAGGTGAAGTTTTTGAAGGTTGCGCTGGTGAAGGCAGGGAGTTTTAGGGTGGTGGCGCTTGCTGTGACGCCTGTGGAGTCCCCTCCTGCGTTGGTTGCTTTGATTGTGTAGTTGTATGCCGTGCCGGTGGTGAGGCCGGTGTCGCTGTATGATGTGGCATCGGCGGCGGTTGTGTTTATGAGGGTGCCGTTGCGGTAGATTTTAAAGCCGCTTTCGTTGTTGCTGTTGTCGGTCCAGGTTAGGTCAATCCGGGTGGTGGATATGTGTGTGGCTACCGGAGTGGTTGGAGCGACCGGGATGCAGGGGGTGGTGGAGAAGGTAGTGTCGCTGCCGTAAGTTGTGCCGTCAATATTAGCCCCTGTTGCGCGGTAGTGGTATATTGTGCCGCAGGTTAGGCCGGTGATTGCGTTGCTGACGGAGGTTGCTGATGTTCCTGTGACAGGGCTTTGGGTTGCGTCCATGGAGGTGCCGTAGGTATCTGTCAAGCCATATTCAAAGGTTGTGGTTGTCGAGAGGCCGTTGGCGTTGACTGTGCCGTTAAGGGTGGCGCCGGTCTGGGTGATGCCTGATGCGGCGTTAGTGGTAACTGTGGGGGTAGCTACTTCGTAGGCGCCGATGTCGCATTTGCTCCCCTGCGGTCGGAGGACGCCCCGCTGGTCAGTGGCAGGACAGTCACTGTTTGTGGCGTCGATTGCTGATGAACCGGCGAGGAGCGGGATGGTCTGGGTAGTGCCACCGTAGTTGCCGAGTGTGCCTAGCTTGGGGTCAGAGTTGATTCCGTAGGAACCGCCACCTTTTACGATGTTGTTTGATGCTGCAATAATGCCATTTTGGTTAAGAATCTCCGAGGCGCCATTGCCCCAAAAGATAGAGCTGGCCAGCGTAGCGTGCCCCCAGTTGGTCATTCCACTGCCACCAGTAGGAGCCGAATTGCCACTAAAAGTGCAGTTGGCAAGATTCGCAACGCCAGAGAAGCCGTTAAGCATCCCACCGCCGTACATTCCAGCCGAATTGCCGCTAAAGGTGCAATTGATCAGGGTCGTGGTAGCCCAATTAGCCATCCCGCCGCCTGAATTATTATTAGCCGTATTGTTAATGAAAGTGCAGTTGGTCAGGGTTGTAGTGGCATCACTGTTCATTCCACCGCCAATGAATGATTTATTATTCGCAAAGGTGACTCGGTCCAATAACAGGTTGCCACTTGCAGCAAGAACCCCACCACCTGCATCAATAGCTGAATTGTTACTGAAGGTGCAGTTGCTTACTGTCGGGGTACCACCGGCAATGTACATACCTCCACCATCGCCTTTAGGATCAACAGGATTATTACTACCATTGGCATTTCCGCCGCTGATAGTGAAGCCGTCAAGGGTACTGCCGGTTACATTACTGGCATATATCACATGGTAGGAGTTGTCTGAACGGGTCGGTTCATTGTTTGCTATGTTGCTGTTGTCATTTTCGTTCAGGTCGCCGCTCAGGGTGGTGACGTTTGCGGCGCTGTCGCGCTGATCGCGGGCAGTTTCAGTTCCGGCAAAGCCGCCGTATAGGGAAACGCCGGTTTTGAGATTGAAGGATATGGTTAGATCAGCACTGGTGGTCGGTTTGTAAGTCCCTTTGGCAACCCAGATTTCCTGCCCGGCTACGGAGTTGGTCAGCGCGGTCTGCAGGGTGGTACAGGCGTTTGTCCAGCTGCTGCAGTCGCCTGTGCCGGTTGCGGTGGGCTTGACGTAAGCAACTACATTAACCCACTTGGCATATAGGGTGGTGCTTGAATTGATTGAAAATGTGCTGGCTGCCGAATATGTTGTGCCACTGCCGTTGGAAGCAGTGTTCCAACCGCTGAAGATATAGCCGGTTTTGGTGAGGATTGGATCGCCGGTGTTGCCGAGCACGGTGACTGTGGCGTCGCTCAGGTAGTCGTTGCTGTCGGTGGGTGGTGTACCGGAGGTCGCGCCGTTGGCGTTGTAGGTGACGGAATAGGTGACGCTGTTGCTGTTGGTCAGGCTGAAGGTCTGGTTTGCAGCCCCTGTCGCGCTAGCAATAACACTGTACGGTCCACCGGCTGTGGCGTTGGCGGTGACACTCTTGGAAACTGCGCCGCCAGCTATGACGCTGCTGTTTGTTGCCGGGTTGGTGCTGGCGCCTGTTGCCGGTGCGGTGAAGGTGACTGTGCCGCCATTAACCGGCTCGACAGCATTGTTGGCCGTCACGGTCAGATCAAGTGGATTGGTAAATGTCATGCCGCTGACAGCGCTTTGGTTATCGCCGCCGGTTTTGGCAAGGATGAAGCCTTGCGATTCAAACGCGCCGATGTCGCAGGCGCCTACCCGTGCCAGGCCGCGCTGGTCGGTGGCCGGGCAGTTCGTTGCATTACCGGCGTTAATGGCCGGTGAGCCGGGGAGCAACGGAATGGTCTGGGTGAAACCGCCATAGCTGCCTAAAGCGCCGAGGTTGGGATTAGTGGTCAGGATGTTTGTACAGCTGGCTCTGTCGGGACAACCGTTCGGCAGGATGCTGTCGTTGATGGTAACAGGATTCGTTGAATCAGTGGAGACAAAGAACTGCTCCGTGCCAGGCGCGTTGGGGGCGCTATTACCCCAGAAGATGCTGTTGTTGACCGTTATTTCGCTAAGTGCATTATACATACCACCACCGCCACTATCTGCAGCGCTACCGGCAGCCGAATTGCCGCTGAAGCTGACGTTTGTCAGCTTTATGATGTCTACGCCAGTATACATACCACCGCCGGCGCCGTTAGTTGTATCGGTTACTGAGTTGTTGCTGAAGGTAACATTGGTCAGCTCCAGGCGATCATATTCGCTGAATATCCCACCGCCTGCATTGGGCGCCGAATTGCCGCTGAAGGTAACATTGGTCAGCTTCATGTCACAATCACTAGATCGTATCCCACCGCCAAAGGTGACGAAATCACCACCGACCACCATATTATTGTTAAAAGTGGCATTGGTAAGCGTCACCAAAGCATTATCAACTAATAACCCGGCTCCGCTCCCGATCGCCACATTGTTACTGAAGGTGACATTGGTTAAGGTAATTGGCTCGTCCCAGGAGTAACGAGATTGTATATACATCCCACCGCCACTGCCAGCCGAATTGCCGCTGAAGATGAGGTTTGTCAGGGTCGAATTGCCATAAGCATCAATGTAAATCCCGCCACCATAGCCACCCTCTTCAAGATTTGCATTTCCAGCGGTAATGGTAAAACCGTCGAGCAGGGCGGAACTGTCTGTAGTGTCACCGGCAGATACAACGTGATAGGAGTTATCGGCACTATCACCCACTGCACCGATATCACCGCTCAGGGTGGTGATGTTGGTTGTCCAGTTGCGGTCGGCGCGGGCGGTTTCGGCCCCGGCAAAGCCGCCATAGATTGCCACGCCGGTTTTGAGCTGAAAGGAGATGGTGCGATCGGTGCCGGTGGTAGGTTTGTAGGTTCCGGCAGCCACCCAGATCACGTCACCGCTTACTGCAGCAGCCAGGGCGCTCTGCAGGTCGGTGTAGGCATCTGCCCAGGATGCGCCGTTGTTGGCGCCGGTGGTGGCGTCACTTTTCACATAGCGCACATTTACATACTCGTAAGCCCCCATATCAACCGTGGTGTAAACAATACGCGGACTGCCATCCAGATCGGTGGCGGGCAAGGCTGGCGTTGCCACGCTGTTGCTGCCTTTATTGATGACCGGTGAATTGGCCCGCAGATGCAAATCACCGGCGGCAGAGTTCACAAACAACGGGTCGGCGTTGATATTTCCGGGGCCAACATAGCCACCCTGAATGTCGCTGTAGCTGACGTTAGCTGTTATTGAACTGTTAATGATTTCGCCACCGCTATTGCCCCACAGGATGCTATTGCGGATTTTGAGGGTCGCGCCGTTGTTGACGTTGTACACCCCGCCACCGGCAGCAGCCGTGTTGCCGCTGAAAGTGACATTGGTCAGGGTAAGGATGCTGTTCTTGATATTCATCCCGCCGCCATTGCGAATTGCTGAATTGCCGCTGAAGGTGACGTTTGTCAGGGTCGTCCCGTTTGCGTTGTTGTACATCCCGCCGCCATCAAGGGCTGCCGTATTTCCGCTGAAGATGACGTTTGTCAGAGTCATGCTGGATAAGCCGACATAGAACATCCCCCCGCCATCACTGGTTGACGTATTTCCGCTAAAGGTGACGTTGGTCAGCGTAGGATTGCTGGTACCATGGATACTCATTCCGCCGCCATAATGTGCTGTATTGTTACTAAAAGTGACGTTGGCTAGAGTCGGGCTGCCGGTAATATTGTACATCCCGCCACCTTCGCCGGTTGCAATGTTGCCACTAAAGGTGACGTTGGTCAGCGTAGGGTTGCTGCCAATATTGTGCATCCCGCCACCTAAAGCAGCCATATTTCCGTTGAAGATGACATTAGTCAGAGTCGGACTTGCGTTGAGGTTATACATCCCACCACCGTTGTAGTGCGGATTAGTTCCATTGGCATTGCCGCCGCTGATTGTCACACCATCCAGAATTGCGCCGGTTGCGCCGGTGACCACGTGGTAGGAGTTATCGGCATTATTTCCAACTACGCCAATATCGCCGCTCAGGATGGTGACATTGGTTTTCCAGCGGCGTTCAGACATATCGCTGTCGTATTCGGCAAAGCCGCCGTAAATTGCCACTCCGGCTTTGAGCTGGAAGGTGGCGAGGCGGTCAGTGCCGGTGGTCGGTTTATGCGTCCCGGCCGTCACCCACAATTCATCGCCACTGACAGCGCCGGTCAGGGCGCTTTGCAGGGTGCAGGCGTTGTCCCAACTAAGGCAATCACCCGTGCCGACGGCAACCGGTACAGCATAGCGCACCGCGCTGTAGCCGGTTGCCGGAAGCAGAAGTAGTGCAACCACCGCCAGAAAATAACAAATTCCGCTGAAACTTTTAATCCTGTTCATAGTGTCCTCACTTGTATCTATGGCTATAAATTTGAGAGTGAAATAGTTGTGACCACCCCTGTAGCACGTTGTGAAGCGTCTGTGTACTGTACTAAAGTACAGGGTCACAGATAACTATCTATATTTATTTGATTATAAAATTTGATTTTTTTTACAGGGGTGATTTTTCGGAGGGAGGACGACTGTGGCGATACGCAAGGTCATATCGCCATAAATATCGTTATGTCTAAAAAAAGCATTTGAAACACGGAGCAACGGAGTAAAAACTAAAGAGAAAATTCTCGTAAAAGACTTCTTGAAACTCACCTTTTTGGTGAATGATGTTTCTAATATAAGATCTTGATTTCTCTGTTGCTCCGTTGCTCTGTGTTATTCGAACTGCCGTTTCCAGGATAATTTGCCATCTTGTAAGAAATGGGAGGAAAGAAAAATTTGAAACTTGCTAATGACAACAAGACTACAGATTTAAAGCAGCCGTTTGCCGGTTCTGTCTCCGCTGATGTAGGCGATAGCCTGGGCGCGGTTGTCCAACTGCAGGCGTTCGAGGATTTCGTTCATGTGGAATTTAACGGTGGTTTCACTGATGGCGAGTTGTGCGGCCACCTGTTTATACGTCAGGCCGCGCGCGACACATGCCAGCACCTCTTCCTGGCGCGGGGTCAGCGGGTTGATCGCTTGCTTGTGAGTTTCGGCTGTGCCGCTGCCGCGCATGAACTCTTTTAACATCCGCTCCGCCAGCCCCGGCGAATAGACCGTCTCCCCCAGTGCAAGCTGCTCCAGACAGGCAAAGAATTCATCCGCATCCAGGTTTTTCAGCAGAAAACCGGATGCGCCGTTGCGCATCGCTTCAAAGAGTGATTCATCGTCGGCGCTTACCGTCAGCATGACGATTTTGATTTTGGGAAATTCGGCTTTGATCTGGCGGGTGGCGGTCAAGCCGTCACAGCCGGGCATGTTGATGTCCATCAGGATAATGTCCGGTTTCAGGCGGCGCGCTGCCTCCAGCGCCTCGTGGCCGTTCCGCGCCATTCCCGCAACGCGAATGCCACCGGCTTCCAACAGGTTTTTTACTCCGCTGGCAAACAGTTTATGGTCGTCTACAAGTAATATGTTCATGGTGAGCATTCCTTATAATGAGGTGAGCGGAGCCTGAATCGTAATCGTTGTGCCGTGTGCCGGATCAGAGCTGATATCGCACCTGCCGCCAATCTCCGCAACCCGTTCCCTGATGATTCCCAGGCCGTATCTGGTGGTGTCGCTCTCGGCAGCCGTGACATCAAAGCCTCTGCCATTGTCGGTTACCGTTACGGTTAGTCGGTCATTTCCCATTTTCAATTCCAGCTGAATCCGGTCAGCTCCGGCATGTTTCCGGGCATTGGTCAGTGCTTCCTGAATAATGCGCAGCAGATGCACCTCAGCTTCCGGGGCAACCCAGCACGGCGGTTGCTGACCCGGGCCGGAGTAGTCAACGGTGAGACCGGACATGGCACGGAACTGCTCCAGCCAATCCGGCAGTTTTTGAAAAAAAGGCCACTCTTTGCCCACATTCCTCAAGCTGGTTATTAGTTCCCGTGCGTCGCTGAAGGCGGTATCGGCGGCGGCAATCATCTGATCCAGCTGCATGTTTGCGTCATCTACCCGCTCTCTTTTCAACAACAGCCGGATGGCCTGGGTCTGGGTTTTGACATAGCCGGGAAACTGCCCCCTGGTGTCGTGCAGTTCACGCCCCAGGCGTTCCCGTTCGGCCATTACGGATAATGTTTTTTGTTGCTCTATCAGTGTCGCCTGATCGCGCTTTTGCCGGGTAATATCTTTCAGGACAAAGACTTTCCCTAGCAGGTGGTTACCCGATGCAATAAGCGGGGTCATGGTTATCTGAAAGTGGCGTTCACCTTCGGAAAAAGAGAGGACTGTTTCAAGTTTCTGCTCATCCGGTTTTTGGTCAAAGTTGACAAGAACCGGCCTGGTGGCGGACAGATCGCCGAACGCGCCGCCAACCGCTGCCGTGGAACCGCTGAACAGCTCTTTGGCGGTAGCATTCATTTCGACAATGTACCCTTTTTCGTCAACCACCAGCAGGCCGTCGATCATGGAGCGGCTGACCACATCATGCGCAAGCGGCAGGATGCTGTAAAGCCGTAGTCGGTAAAAAACCCAGGTTATGTAAATTCCACCCAGTAAAAGTCCCACCAGTTGCGGAGCAAACGGCTGAAACAAAGGCACTCTGCTCAGCATATTGCAAGACAAGATAAACAGCGGCGGCACGGAGAGCGCGATGGCCTGCCAACGGCGCAAGCCATGTGTGTTCAGTATCCAGCGAATGCATATCACCAGAACAAACAGGTTGAGCAGATAGCTGAACCACAGGAGCGCCAGAGCTACAGGACCAAACGCAAGCTTCATTACCGGCCCGCTCATGGTGATTGCCCCCCACAACCAACCGAACTGACTATCAAACACGATTAAAAACACCAGGCAGGCCGCTACCCCGTAACTGCCTATACGAATAAAAAGCGGCAGTTTTTCTTTCTGCTGACTGATCTCCAGAATAAACTGAAACCAAAACAGAAGAAACAGAAGCTGCAACATTTGCGAACAGTTAACCCAAAACATCTTGATCTGCATGCTTGCAGTGGCACCGTACAAAACACGGCTTAATAGCCAGAGTGCTTTGCATGACAGATTGAGGATCAGCGGCCGGGCACCAGGTATGGCACGGTACTGATAAAGGTAGACCGCCAGAGCTTCGAACACGGCAATGCTGGTGAGATAGAGCCAGAGATAGTTATTGGGCGGAAAGACGGTGACGCATGATGGTGATAATGTCATAAAAAGCGGATGCTCCTGAAAAAGAACAAGAATAACAGTTAATGCAAATTATGAAGCGACCTCTGCAGCCTTATCAAGCCTTCGTCTATGGAAACCTCCGGCAGATAACCGAAGTCTTTTCTGGCAGCGCTTATATCAAACCAGTGTGCTGTTGAAAGCTCGTGGGCGACAAAGCGCGTCATTGGCGGTTCTCCGTCAAGTCGAAGGGCTCCCCATATTCCTTCACAGATACATCCTATTGTATAAGCCAGATTTGGAGAAATGCTGCGGGTTACCGGAGGAACCCCTGCTGCGGCCAGGATAAGGTTGACCATTTCCCACAAAGGGATAGGCTGACCGTTGCTGATGAAATAGCTTTTCCCGCTGACGATGCTGCCTGGAAAAAGTTTGTCGGCAGCCAGCAGATGGGCGCGGGCGGCGTTGTCCACATAAACAGTATCAACCAGATTGGTGCGGTTGCCGATACGGCGAAGTTTGCCGGCTCGTCCTTTTGCAATTATTCTTGGAACAAGATGATTGTCTCCCGGCCCCCATATCAGATGCGGGCGTAAAGCTGTTACAGCGAGATCCGGAGAGTTTGCCGCCAGTACCATCTGTTCGGCGATAGCTTTTGTTGCCGGATAGTGTGCCTCATATTTTGCCGGATAGGGGAGTGATTCATCCCCTCCTTCCACATCGCTGCCGTCAAAAACGACACTTGGTGAGCTGGTATAGACAAGTTTGCTGATGTGGTTGCTTTTGCAGGCGGCAATTACGTTTCGGGTTCCTGTTACATTGGCCTGATAAAAATCGTTGTAGCTTCCCCATATACCGGCTTTTGCGGCAACATGGAAAACAAGGTCGCAGCCTGATGCAGCCTTGATGACGGCGTCAGAATTTTCCAGAGCACCGCTTACCTGCTCAACGCCAAGTTCTGCCAGAGCCGGATATTTGCCGCGTGAAAAACTGCGTACTTCATCGCCACGTTCACGCAACATCCTGACAATAACGCCACCAAGAAAGCCTCCACCCCCGGTAACAAGAACCTTCATTTGAGTTTATCCGCTGCCCATACTGCCAGCTTCTCCCTGAAGATTTTGGCATTATGGCGAATATCGACCGGGAAGGCGGGATGAAAGAGGATTTCGCGAATGTTTTTCGTGTGCGGAAAACGATTGCCAAGTTTGAGAAGATCATTGCGTATCTGCTCCTGCGCAGCCTTATCTGATTTTGTTTCCAACTCAACACAGAGCACCGGTCGCTGACTTCCCAGCATTCCGACACCGACCAGTGCAGTGCGCAACACCGAAGGATGGGTGTTAAAGATACCTTCGACAGGTATCGTAAACAGAGTTTCGCGTGAAGTTACCACCCGGTGTGCCTTGCGCCCGCAAAACCAGATTCTGCCGCTGTTGTCCCGATAACCGACATCACCCATGCGATGCCAGACGCCACCATCAGGGTCAGTTATTTTTGCCATTCTGTTTGCTTCGGGTCTGTTCAGGTATGAGCTGCTTACCTGCGGTCCCCTCACGGCAATTTCACCAACCTCCCAGAATGGGAGGATCATTTTTTCGTTCCATTCTTCAATTTGAGTGTCAATAACAGGGATTATGGCGAGCGTAATGCTGCTGACCGGTTGACCGATGCAAACCCCATATCCTTCGCCAGTCATGGCTCCCGTTTCAGCGAGAATCTCGCGACTGCTTATTGAGCATACCGGAAGCGCCTCGGTGGCCCCGTATGGGGTAAATATTTCGGCATCTTCAGGGAGGATGGCGGCAAAACGTTTCAGCACCGATGCCGGAACCGGTGCGCCCGCCGAAATTACTCTTTTAATGGTGGAAAATTTGCAGTTGTTTGTTTCTCCATATCGGCCTATACGGTTGAGCAGGGCAGGGGAGCCAAACATGGTTGTTGCGGAAAACTCGGCTGCCGGACCGAAAATACTTTCCGGTTCGACGTTGCCAGGACGGGTAAAATCCATTTCCGGAATCACGGCAGTCATGCCGAGCGCCGGAGCAAAAAGCGCAAACAGAGGGAATGTAGGCAGATCAATCTCGCCGGGGCGGATATCATAAATCTCTTTCAGTGTGTCAACCTGTGCGGTAAAGGTCCCGTGTGTGTAAATCGCTCCTTTTGGCGGGCCGGTGCTGCCGCTTGTGAAGAGAATTGCAGCAACGTCGTCACCTCTGGTTTCCGCAGCGGTGAATGATACAGCAAGACCGTGATTTCTCAGTTTATTGAGAGGGATGCCACCCCAGAAGGAACCACCACCGACGACAACTGTTATGCGAATGTTTTTACGTCCCCAACCGAGCAGTCTCCTTGCCAGATGGGCTTTGGGAATACCTATGAAAGCCTCCGGTTCGGCTTCGGCCAGACAGCTCTTCATATTGCCGACTCCAATGCCTGGATCGATAAATACCGGTACCGCGCCGGTTTTGAAAAGGGCAAATGTAAGAGCGAAAAGTTCCGGAGAGGGTGGAACAAGCAGGGCGACCCGCATTCCACGCATAATTCCGATTCGACAGAGTCCGTCGGCCAGCCGGTCACTCTCCTGATCCAGTTCGCGAAAAGTCATTGTCCGTTTTTCCTGCGGAAAAATAATGGCAGCGGTGTTTGGTTGAATTTTTGCCATTTCAGATAGCGGGCGGGAAATATTTACGATTTCGGATGAGTTCATTGTCTGTTCTCTTGTTGTTCTATGATATAAAGATAAAACAAAGGGTTAGCTAATAAAGCCAACCCTTTGTTCATGTTTAGTCCTGAGTAGTCGCGTGAATCTAATTATTTATGGCACTCGTCACATTTCAGAGGGCCCTTCTCGCTCAGATCATGGCACGAAATGCACATGGTGTGAGCCACTTCCTTCCCCCAGTCTTCAATCTTCCAGTTTCCCAACTGATGACACTGCGAACACTCGCTGTTCTGAAAAGTCTGGTGTTTTTTGTGTGTGAATATCACACCTTTTTTCATATTAATGGTTTCTGCTCCGGTATCCTGCCCGGCCCCTGAATCCATCGAAACAACCAGGCTTGCGATTGCCAGAACCGACATCAATAATACATATCTACTCATGATTTCACTCCCCTGTTCAATAAGTGTTTGCGAGATTAAACAATTAGTCCGGATTTGTCCAGTTTTTGTCCAGCTATTTTACGATTAATTCATAGTTCAATTATTCAGAGGTTGTTTTTAAGCTGGAGTCATATCAGCAGATTTCAAGGTAATGGCAGAATTACGATAAATTCCGTACCACTCTCTGTTTCGCTGGTTACTTTAATGTCACCACCATGATCCTTGATTATACCGTAGGAAACGGCAAGCCCCAGGCCGGTCCCTTTTGGCTTGGTAGAAAAAAACGGAGTGAAGAGTTTTTCAATTATTTCGGGGGATATTCCAGTCCCGGTGTCCTGTATGCTGATTGAGCAACTATTGGTATCCAGGTCTATAAATGTTGAAATGGTGAGAGTTCCCCCCGATTCCATCGCCTGCAGGCTGTTCACAATCAGGTTGGTGAAGACCTGTCGCAGTTGATCCTCATCACCTTCCAGAATTTCACCGCCAGTTTGATACCGCCGTTTTATATCGTATGTATTCAATGGTATCTGGTGCCCTATCTGCCCCAGAATATCATCAAGAAGGGCATCGATATTAAACGGACGGACTACCATTTTTTTGGTTCTTGCAAAGGTTAGCAGATTTGAAACAATACGCTCCACCCGACCAACCTGTTTGATGATGGTCTCAACTTCACCCCTGCTGGTTTCATTTAAATCTTCTGACATTTCAAGCAATTCTGCATTGCCGCGAATAATTGCTAGAGGATTATTGATTTCATGGGCAACGCCTGATGCAAGCATGCCGATGCCAACAAGGCGTTCTGCACGTGCCAGTTCCTGCTGAGCAACAAGGAGCCACTGATTTTTTTCATCAAGCTGTGCGGTTCGTTCTTCAACTTTTTGCTCCAGAGTCCGGTTAAGGAGCAATATCTCGTCTTCTCTTTCAATAAGTCGATGTTTCATTATGTTGAATTCTTCTGCCATGACCGAAATCTCATCATGTCCTCCTACAACAATGTCCGGAATATGTTCGCCCAGCGCCAGTTGTCTCGCTGCTTTCTCAAGTGCCTTGATTGGACGGGAAAGACTGGAGCCGAGCCAGGCTGAAATGGCGAATCCGATCAGGGTTACAAACAGCAGAACTGCGGAAAAGACGAAGTGCATGCTGTTCCTGAGATCGAAAAAGGGGAGTTCTGAAATTTCCAGATAGAAAGCCGAGAACCCGATTACCCAGAAAATCAGTATAGCAATCATAAGCGGCGTTAAAGTTGCCAGCGTCAGTTTCAAACGGATCGAATAACGGAAATATGGTCTCAAGAGATTCCTTTCTCGCTCAAGTTGTACTCCGCAATTTTACGATCAAGGGTTTTTCTGGATATGCCAAGAATTTCTGCTGCACGACTTTTGTTGAAGGAGGTTTCTTTTAGTATGGAGGTGATGTGCTGGCGCTCAATTTCTTCAAGGCCAACCATCCGGATCGGCTCTTTTGCAGCAACCGGCGGCTCACGGCGTGCTCCAAGCGGCAGCAATCCTAATGTGATTGTTCCGCATCGGGCAAGTATAACGGCCCGTTCAATTACATTTTCGAGTTCGCGCACATTTCCTGGCCAGTCGTACTGTTGAAGTGCATGCAACGCATCATCCTCGATGCCGTGCAAATTTTTCTTCATACGGAGAGCTGATTCTTTCAGGAAATGGAGTGCAAGTGGTTCGATATCTTCCCGTCGATCACGCAAAGGTGGCAGATTTATGGAGATTACATTCAGGCGATAGTAAAGATCTTCGCGGAAGCGCCCTTTATTCACTTCAATCATTAGATCCTTGTTTGTCGCCGCGACAAAGCGGACATCTACTTTTTTGGTGCGGGTGGATCCCAGGACGATGAAATCCTTCTCCTGAGTGACCCTCAACAGCTTCGCCTGTACTGCCGGACTCACATCTCCAATTTCATCAAGAAACAAAGTTCCGCCGTCTGCTTCTTCCAGCAGGCCTTTCTGATTCATCACTGCACCGGTGAATGCTCCGCGTATATGACCGAAAAGCTGACTTTCCAGCAGTGTGTCGGACAAAACTGCGCAATTCAGTGAAACAAAAGGTCTTTCACGTCTGGGGCTGTTGCGGTGGAGTGCCGCTGCTATAAGCTCCTTGCCCGTGCCGGATTCACCCATTACCAGAATGTTGGCATCGCTTTCGGCAACCTGCAGCGTCAAATCATAAACCTCCCGGAAGGTTTCGCTTCTGAAAATTATTGCATCGGTACTTCCGACACCACGCTGCATTCCTTCGCGCAGTTCGAGATTTTCCCTTGCCAGTCGGCGATGGTCAAGCAGGCGTTTCAGCATCCCGAGGATTCTTTCTTTTGGGAATGGTTTGGTTATGTAGTCGTATGCTCCCTGCTTAATTGCGTTGATCGCATCATCGATAGTCCCGTGGGCGGTCATGATAATCACCGGTGTATCAGGCCAGCGTTTGCAAAGCTGATTAAGCACCTGCAGGCCGTCCATATCCGGCATTCGCACATCCTGTAAAATTACATCGCACGGCATTACAGGTGAATCATTCAGGCGCATCAGCAAATCAGAACCACGCGAGAATGTTTCCACCCGATAGCCGTTGGCCTGAAGCAGTTTATCCAGGTACTTAAGTATTTCCTGCTCATCGTCACAGATAAATATTTTCGGCATTTGGATCCCCTCCTGAACTGGACAAAATGATACAGTTGCAGACAAAAAGAATCAACCGATCTTTCTAGGTTTTATTTGATATTTATCCGGTACTGCTTTAAATGACTGAATTTACGATGTTATAAATAAATGGAACCTCCTGGGATGATTGGCACGTCTGTTGCCGTGTACGACCAGTTTGTGCTCAATCAATGCTTACTTGATGTATCAAGTATTCAATCATAAGGGGGGGATATGAAACCAGAGGAGTCAGAATACGCAAAGCAGAAGCTGAGTGGGGTTTCGCGAAGAGATTTTCTGAAATTTTGTACGGTAATGGCGGCAAGCATGGGGTTGCCGTTAAGCGCCGGGGCGAAAATTGCCGAGGCGATTACCGCTGTAAAACGGCCTCCGGTCATCTGGCTTTCATTCCAGGAATGTACCGGATGTGTTGAGTCTCTGCTGCGTGCCAATCATCCTACGCTTGAACATCTTATTCTTGATTTGATTTCGCTGGACTACTCGGAAACTCTTTCTGCCGCTGCAGGTCATCAGGCTGAAGCTGCCAAGGAAGCCTCTATCAAGGAGAACAAAGGAAAGTTTATTCTGGTGGTAGACGGCGCCGTGCCGACCAAAGATAACGGAATATACTGCAAGATTGCCGGAAAAACCGCACTGCAGATTCTCAACGAAACTGCACCTCATGCCGCTGCCATAGTTGCCATGGGTTCATGTGCCTCCTGGGGTGGAGTTGCCGCAGCTGCTCCGAACCCGACTGATGCCAAAGGAATTCCGGAAATACTTGCCGGAAAAACTGTTGTAACAATTCCAGGATGTCCTCCAAGTCCATACAATCTTCTCTCAACCCTTATACACTTCCTTACTTACAAAAAGCTTCCTGAGCTTGACTCCAAAGGTCGTCCGAAGTTTGCATACGGCAGGCTTATTCACGAAAATTGTGAGCGCAGGCCGCATTTCGATGCAGGTCGTTTTGCAACCCAGTTCGGTGATGACCTTCACAGGCAGGGTGCCTGCCTGTTCAAGCTTGGCTGCAAAGGGCCTGAAACACATGCAAACTGCCCATCGTTGCTGTTTGGTGACGTCGGTGCGGGTTCCTGGCCTGTTGGCACAGGTCATCCATGCTTTGGCTGTACTGAGAAAGGGGTCGGGTTTTCTACTCCACTTCATACACTTGCAAACATTGGAGCATTCACGCCTCCAACGTTCTTCACTGAGGCATTCCCCGACAAGGGTGTCGTTCCTGGTGGAGTCAAAGCATTTGCTGCGGGAACTGCCGGCGTTGTGATTGGAGCTGCCGGAGCTGCTATGCTTACCGGTCTCGGTAAAAAAGGTAAAGATGGCAAGGACTCTGGAAGCGGTGATAACGATCACGGCAAGGAGGAATAATTATGTCGATCAGTAGACGTGGATTTTTGAAGGGGGTTACAGGCAGTGCAGTTGTCCTTGCCGCAGGGGTTCCATCGGTAGAGGCTAAAATGTCTACAGAGCTTCCGCCTGAGGCAATCGGTCTTCTGTACGATGCGACTCTCTGTGTTGGTTGCAAGTCATGCATGGTTAACTGTAAAACTCATAACAGCGTGCCTGGCGGTGCCCTCTATAAGGAAGGCCTGGTCTCCGGGGTAGTAGATTCGCTCATTTGCACTAAATCCGAAAAGACCGAGCCGATGAAAGCTCCGAGCTATGAGACTGACACAATCAAAGGAAACGAGGGAATCTGGGATGTCGCTCAGGATCTTTCGGGAAATACGATTAACGTAATCAAGGCATATAGAAACGGTACCGGCGAGAAAAAGGATTCTGCCGTGAACGGGCATGCCTTTTTCAAACAGCAATGCCTTCACTGTATTACACCGGCCTGCGCTTCCGTTTGTCCGGCCGGCGCCTTCATCAAAGATCCAAAAAACGGAGTAGTCTATTACGAGGCATATCGTTGCATAGGCTGTCGTTACTGCCAGATAGGCTGCCCTTTCAACATCCCCCGCTATGAATGGAATTCTGCATGGCCGGAAGTTAGAAAATGCCAGCTATGCAGGCATCGCCTGAAAGATGGCAAATATGCTGCCTGCGCTGAATATTGTCCAACAGGCGCAACCATCTTCGGAAAAGTTACAGACCTTCGCGAAGAGGCAAAAAAACGGTTTGCAATGAAACCTGGTACCGAATACAACTTTCCGATAAAAACTCTTGGCTCAAAGGAGACATTGTCAAGACCCGTAGCTGCTTACGCAGATAAGGTTTATGGTCTGACTGAAGCAGGAGGCACGCAGAATCTGATGCTTTCAGGCATCTCATACGAGCTTCTGGGATTCAATAAGGATATTCCAAATTCTGCACTCCCTGATCTTACCTGGGCATACATTGCCAAAATCCCCTGGGTTTTTCTTGGCGTATTTCTCGGTGGAACCACGCTTCATGCGATAACCAGTCGCATGTACAAGAAAAAAAAGGATGAGGGGGATCATCATGACTGATTTCACCAAATTTGCCGGCCCGAAACTGGGTGGCGCTTTAAACAAGCTGATGGACGACAGGCATAGTGACCACCTTGGCATCAAGATGGACACTCCGTTTACAAGAGTTCTGATTATGCTGATTCTAGGTGCGGTTGCTGTTGCTGCCTATCGGGTTATCTTTGGTCTTGGCGCTTCCACAAATCTGAATGATTATTGGCCATGGGGGATATGGATTGCTTTTGATGTTCTTGGTGGCGTTGCCATGGCCGCCGGTGGCTTCATTATTGCCGCAATGGTCTATCTCCTTAACTGGAAAAAGTACAAATGCATCGTTAGAGCATCAATTCTGAACGCCTTTTTCGGTTACCTGCTTGCTGCTTTATCCATAACCCTGGACATCGGTCGTTCTTTCGTAATCTGGCACCCGATGGTCATGTGGCAGGTAAATTCGATCATGTTCATCGTTGCGTTGCATGTAGTGGCCTATACTTCGACCCTGGCTACTGAATCAAGTCCTATGATTTTTGAAAAACTTGGCTGGAACAAGGCTCTTGGTTGGGTTAACAGATGCATGGTGGGAATCGTTCTTTTCGGGGTGCTCCTGTCTCTCCTGCATCAGTCATCCCTTGGCGCAGTTTACCTGATAGCCCCCAGCAAGCTTTCCCCGCTCTGGTACAGCAAACATATTCCATATATGTTCCTCATTTCAGCAATAATGATGGGACTCTCAATGGTAAGCTTTGAAACTATCCTGACAAGCAAAGTATTCAACCATGAAGCCCCTAAGGATGTTCTTGATGGACTGGCGAAAGGCGTCGTATTCTTCGGCTCTTTTTATACTCTTTTCAAGTTTGGACACGTAATCACCGGCCCGGGAATCGGAGCTCTTTTCACCAGTGGTTTCCTCGGCTTCATGTGGCTGCTTGAGATGGCGGTAGGTATAGTCATTCCTTGTGTATTGCTGGCAAAAAAGTCGAACCGTGCTGACCTGAATACAATTTTTGTTGCAAACATCATGGTCATAGTTGGCGTATTGCTGAACCGCCTTAACGTCGGAGTATTTGGGGTATCTGATTATGCGAACCGGGTAGGTGGAGATTATTTCCCTTCATTTATGGAACTGTTACTTACAGCGGGAATGATCGCTTTTGCAATACTCGGCTTCAAGGTTTGTGCAAAATATCTGAATCTGTTCCCTGAAGACCATCATTGATAATTTACTGAATTCAAATAAAAAGAATATGAAAACACGGAGGATATAATGGCAAAACGAATCACCATTGACCCGGTAACAAGAATAGAAGGTCACTTGAGAGTTGACTGCTCAATTGACGGCGGACGAGTTACAAATGCCTGGGCATCCGGACAGATGTGGCGCGGTATCGAGACCATTCTCAAAGGGAGAGACCCTCGTGAGGCGTGGCTCTTTACCCAGCGCATCTGCGGAGTCTGTACGACTGTACACGCAATTGCATCCGTCAGGTCTGTCGAGAACGCATTGAAGTTGGAAATTCCGCTGAACGCACAGTACATCAGGAATATGTTGATTGCGGCTCATTCCCTGCACGATCATATCGTTCATTTCTATCACCTGTCGGCGCTCGACTGGGTGGATGTGACTTCTGCTCTTAAAGCAGATCCCAAAAAGACCGCTTCACTTGCTCAGGGAATCTCTTCATGGCATTTGAACAGTGTTCAGGAGTTGACGCAGACGCAGGAAAAACTGAAAGGTTTTGTCGGGAGCGGTCAGCTTGGCATATTTGCCAATGGTTACTGGGGACATCCGGCAATGAAGCTTTCCCCGGAAGTCAATCTTCTGGCAACCACCCATTATCTTCAGGCTCTGGAGATCCAGCGCCGGGCAAACATGATTGTCTCAATTCTTGGTTCAAAAACGCCGCATATCCAGAATCTTGCTGTTGGCGGCGTAACTAACGCGATCAACACGGACAGCCCTTCCACTCTTTCCATTGAACGACTTTTCTATGTTAAGACACTTATTGACGAACTGGGCGACTTTATCAACAATGTCTACTTCCCCGATGTGTGCGCCATTGGTGCATTTTACAGTGACTGGACTGCCTACGGCGCCGGCGTAATGAATTATCTCAGTGTGCCGGAATATCCGCTTGATACAAAAGGCACGACTTTCGCTCACTCAGGCGGCTATATTCCAAACGGTGACGTATCAAAATTCCAGCCGATCAAAAATTTCCATGATGAATATTTTATAAAGGGTGTAAGCGAAAGCAATAAGCATGCATGGTACAAGGGGAGTGCGGACCTTCATCCATGGCAAGGCGAGACAGAGCCTAATTATACAGACTTTCAGGATGACGGAAAATATTCCTGGGTCAAGGCTCCAACATTCCACGGTTCTCCGGCTCAGGTCGGACCTTTGGCAAATGTTCTCTGCATGTATGCTGCCGGCCATGCTCCTACGAAAAAATATGCCGAAAAGGCGCTTAAAACCGTCAGCAGTCTCGCCGGAAAAAGCGTCGGGATCGGTGCACTTCACTCAACAATTGGCCGCCATGCAGCCAGAGCAATCCGTGCCGCAGTTATACACGAGACCCTCCAGAGCCAATGGCAGCTTCTAATCGACAACATTGGCAAGGGTGACACCAAAACCTTCAACAAGCCTGAATTTCCAAATGGCGAAATCAGCGGCGTAGGTATGCACGAAGCGCCGCGTGGTGTCCTGTCTCACTGGATTGTGATTGACAAAAAGAAGATTAAAAACTATCAGTGCGTAGTCCCATCAACATGGAATTCAAGTCCAAGAAATTCCAAGGATGTTCCGGGGCCGTATGAAGCATCGTTGATCGGGACACCAATTGCCGATCCGGAAAAACCGCTCGAGGTTTTAAGAACTATACACTCTTTCGATCCATGTCTGGCATGCGCCATTCATCTGGTTGATAAGGAAAACAAGGAAATTGTCAAAGTCAGGGCATTATAGGAAACTTTATGAATGTATTAGTGATGGGAATCGGAAATCTGCTCCTTCAGGATGAAGGGGCAGGTGTTCGCGTTATTGAGGAACTGGAAAAAAAATATGAGATGCCTGATGGCGTCGAACTTCTGGATGGTGGAACAGCCGGCATTGAGCTTCTCCAGTATATCGATAATCGCGATGTACTTATACTGGTCGATGTAATCAATACAGGTTCTGCTGCCGGAACAATATCGAGATTCGAAGGTGAGGATGTTCCAGCCTTCTTCCAAAAGAAAATCTCACCGCACCAACTCGGAATCTCCGACCTGCTTGCAACAGCCCGACTGACCGGTTCTGTTCCTAATAAAATCGTCCTGCTCGGTGTTGATCCGCAATCCATCGATACCGGACTTGAACTGACCGAAGTAGTTGCAGGCAAAATTTCGGTACTGGCCGGCCTGGTCGCTGAAGAACTGCGTTCACTTGGCCTTGTTGTAGAACCGAGAAGTCTTTAAGGAGGCACATGAAAGCATCTCAAATCACATCAAATATGATAGCTGTTGCAGCATTACTGATTGTTGCCGCGTGCTCAAAATCCGGAGAAACGCGGAGTGCGAAAGCTCTTTTCGCAGAAAAGTGTGCTTACTGCCACCCAGATGGCGGTAACATAATGCGGGGCACAAAAGGCCTGAAACGGGCAGATTTAGAGAGAAACAACATAAAGACTGTGGCAGAGATTGTTGCCTACATCCGGAAGCCGGGACCTGATATGCTCCCGTTTGATGCCAAAGCCATTTCAGACAGCGAAGCTGCTGCGCTGGCGGAATACATTCTGAAAACTTTCTGAATAGCTGCTGACTCTATCACTTCTCAAATTCCACATGTGTACTCATCTGTTTGAGGAGCCGACCTTCTCAATGGGCGGGGAAGCGGCAAATTAGAACAAGTCGGATTATTTCCTTCACTTATTTCCCCCCACCCTGCTCTTCTCTTTATGCTCTTTTTTATTGCTAATATATCTGCTTTGCTGATATTTTCTGCCACCTCCTTTCCTCCTCTCATCTCAGCCAATCAAAATATAAAGGTGAATAGCTATGAAAAATTCATTGAGAATGTTCCTGTTTTTCGGATTTTGCTTTTTTGCGACATCAGTTTGGGGAAGCTCGGCGGGACCGTTTGCGTATATTGCTAATTATAACAGCGACTCCGTCTCGGTGATCGATACCGGTAGCAACTTAGTCACTGACACTGTAACAGTGGGAGATGGCCCTTTTGGCGTCGCAGTCAGCCCGAGCGGTACGCGGGTGTATGTGACAAATGCTCTTGCCAACACAGTTTCTGTGATCGACACCAGTCTCAACACTGTCATCGGTGATCCGATACCTGTGGGTAACAACCCTTATGGCATTACAGTAAACCCTGCAGGTACGAGGGTGTATGTTGCGAACAGGGTTGGTGGTACCGTTTCAGTGATCAACACCAGCGATAACTCTGTAGCCACAATTCCTGACATGGGGGAACCAATTGGTGTTGTAGTTAATCCTACGGGTACGCGGCTTTATGTTGCGAACTACGCTGGAGGCAATACCGTCAAAGTTATCGACACCAGTGATAATAGCGTCATCGCCACCGTGACGGTGGGAAATTTTCCTCTTGGTATTGCCATAAACCCGACCGGTACGCGAGTGTATGTGACGAATTCGAATAATGATAATTCTGTCTCGGTGATCGACACCAGCAACAACACCGTCACGGCAACTATATCTGTGGGGCCGGATCTTACAGGGGTAGCAGTGAATCCGGCCGGTACTCGGGCATATGTGGCCAGTTATACCGCCAATACTGTTTATGTGATCGACACCAGCACCAACACCGTCATCGATACTGTGACGGTGGGCTCGATCCCTTATGGCATTTCTGTCAATCCGGCAGGCACACGTGTGTATGTGTCGAATTATGGGAGTAGTACTGTTTCTGTAATTGACACCAGCACCAACACCGTCTCCCCTACCACTATCCCGGTGGGATCGGGTCCCTTTTCATTGGGTCAGTTCATCATGCCGGTACCGGTAACTTTGAATGTAACTGCAGACGCCACTGATGCGCTTGATGGTTCTGACGGTAAATGCTCACTGCGCGAGGCGATAAGCAATATTAACAACGCAGCCACAACCTATGCTGACTGCGCGACTACAGGTACATATGGAATAAACGATACGATAAACATCCCGGCAGGGACTTATATTACTTTGATTGCCGGAGCTGAAGAAAACCTCAATGCCAAAGGTGATTATGACATAAGAAAAAGTGTTGCTGTTATTGGTGCAGGCTCTAGCTCTACAACTATAAACGGTGGTGGATTGGACGGTATTTTCCATATTAACCCGGACTTTACTGCCGGGGTGGTTGTCTCCATAACAGGTGTCACTATTACTAACGGTAACACGTCGTATCGTGGTGGCGGAATTTATAACAGAGCTTTACTCACAATAACTAACTCCACCATCACAAGCAATGCGGCAAGCAACATCGCAGCCGGCATTTATCACAGAGACGGAACGCTTGTTATCTCAAATTCAATCATCAGTAACAACTCTGGTGGCGGAATTTACAGCGATAGCGGCGGCACACTAACCATCTCCAATTCTACCATCAGCGGCAACACTACGTCCAATAGCGGTGGGGGCATAGATAACCGCGATACTGCTATCATAACCAACTCAACCATTAGTGGTAATTCAGCTAGCAGTGGCGGAGGTATTTATAGTAGTGGCACGCTTACCGTTATAAGTTCCACCATAAACAATAACAACACGATAGATTATAGTGGTGGAGGTATTTTTATTACTGGCACGGTTTCAGTTATTAATTCCACTGTGAGCGGTAATTCTGCCGTTACGGTTGGCGGTGGTGTTGCAAACACCGGCACCCTCATAATGAAAAATTCTACAATCAGCGGCAATTCTGCTACTGACGGGGGTAGTGGCATTTACAATAACGGTGGCACCACCACTCTTTCCAACACAATCAATGCTAATAATTGTACTAATGATGCTGGGACAATAACCTCCGCAGGTCATAATTTGGAAAGTGGCACAACATGTGGGTTCACGGGAACGGGAGATTTGCAGAATTCTAATCCTCTGCTGAGTGCATTAGCCAGCAACGGTGGGCCTACACAGACACATGCACTTACAACTGGCTCCCCTGCCATAGATGCAGGCGACAATACTATTTGCGCGGAGGCACCAGTAAGCGGGCTTGACCAGCGAGGGGTAGTTAGGCCACAAGGAAACATTTGCGATATCGGCGCGTTTGAATTGAATGCGTGTATTGCACCACCAACCGGTCTTGTCTCCTGGTGGAGGGGTGAAGGAAATGCCAATGATCAGAAAGGTGTAAATAATGGTACTTTCACCGGCAGTTATGCGGCTGGAAAAGTAGGGCAGGGATTCAGTGTCAGTGAAAACACTTATCTGAGTGTGCCTAATTCCGAATCTTTGGACATAACAGGCCCAATCACCTTGCAGACATGGGTAAAACTGAACACTTTACCTACTGAATACTCCCATATCTTTTATAAAGGCACAGATAATGGAAGCGACTATTCCTATACTTTGGCTGTAGTTAGCGATGGGAGGATCGTTGTTGTTCCAGGCATTACAAACCCCACCCCCCTCTATTCTGCAATAAATCTTATAACTGCCAACCAGTGGTATCACATCGCCTTAACCTGGGATGGTACAACGAACACTGCCGATAATGTAAAGCTGTATATTAACGGCGCAGTCGCAACAACATGGACGATAACAAATCAAATTCCAAGCAGTCAAAATCCAATCTCTATTGGATCACAAAATGGTTTACGTAATCCTACCAACGGAATAATTGACGAACCGCAGATATTCAACACCGCTCTTAATGCTTCAGAAATTCTGGCAATTTACAACGCCGACACAAGTGGCATGTGCGCGTTTGAATTGATGCTGGATACCACACCGGATGCCTTCTCTTTCACTGCACAGACTGCTGCGGCACTCAGTTCTGTGGCCACCTCCAATACCATCACTGTTGCGGGTATTAACAGCGACGCAAATATCAGTATCGTTGGCGGGACTTATTCGATTAACGGCGGCGATTATAAATCGACAGCCGGCACTGTCACTAACGGCCAGACCGTTACCGTGCGCCAGACCGCCTCGGCTAGCTACAGCACTATGACAACCGCAACCCTCACCATCGGTGGCGTTGATGGGGCATTCAAAGTCACCACAATACCGCCGCCAACCTACACCGTAACCTACAACGCCAACGGCGGCACAGGCACAATGACCGATGCAGGCAGTCCATATCTGACCGGCGCAACAGTAACCGTCAAATCCAACACTTTCAGCAGAACAGGCTACACCTTTGCCGGTTGGAATACAGAGGCCAATGGAGGTGGTACGAATTACGCGGCAGCGGCAACCTTCAGCATGGGTACCGCCAACGTCACACTTTATGCCAAATGGACAGCACTGCCGACTTACACCGTAACCTACAATTCAAACGGTGGAACCGGCACCATGACTGACGCAAACAGTCCGTATCTCACCGGCGCAACGGTAACCGTAAAAAACAACACCTTCACCAGAACAGGTTACAGTTTTGTTGCTTGGTATCAAAACAGTGCTTGCACCGGCACCGCTTACGGAACAACCTTCACCATGGCTTCCGCCAACGTCACGCTATATGCCAAATGGACAGCACTCCCAACCTACACTGTCACTTACAACGCCAACGGCGGCACCGGCACAATGACTGATGCAAGCAGTCCATATCTGACCGGCGCAACAGTCACAGTCAAAACAAACACCTTCACCAGAACAGGTTACAGCTTCGCCGGTTGGTATCAAAACAGTGATGGCACCGGGACTGCTTATGGAGCCAGCTTCACCATGGGTTCGGCCAACGTCACGCTATATGCCAAATGGACAGCACTGCCAACCTACACCGTCACCTACAATGCC